>NZ_RPZY01000050.1:0-11554 GCF_008661855.1 Varibaculum sp. | reverse complement strand
CCTTACCGCTATCAAGTTCCCAACCGTTTTTTGCAGCTGCTGTCATTATCAGTTCTGCCAAATAGTCATGGCTGATGTCACCGGCGGCAGCAACCACCAAATGTTGAGGTTGATACCAGCGTTGATGGTGTGATTTCACTGCCTCTAAGGGGGTAGCAGCTACGGTGCTTGCCGTACCTCCAACTGGTCTACCAAGAGGAGAATCCCCATATAACTGGCTTAAGAATTCTTCGTAGCAAACATCTTGGGGATCATCTTGCGACATGGCCAGTTCGTCCAGGATAACCGCGCGTTCTAGGTCGAAATCTGCCTGTGCCAAGGCTGGGCGCGCTAGCATTTCGGTGAGCACTTCCACCGCCATTGGCAGGTCGCGGGAGAGTACCCGGCAATAATAGTGGGTGGATTCTTTGGCGGTGGCAGCGTTTAGTTCTCCCCCTACGGCATCAAAGGAACGGGAGATTTCCTTCGCGCTGCGGGTGGCAGAGCCTTTGAACAGTAAGTGTTCAAGATAGTGGGTAGAGCCTAGATGTTCCTCACCTTCGTCACGAGAACCTGCCGGAATCCAAAATCCGAGGACGACCGAGGGCGAGGCAGGAACCTGTTGGGTAATCAAGCGGATGCCGCCGGGAAGTATCGACCGCTCAATTAAAGTGCCGTTCTCTTTAATGCTGATGCGAGGACAATCAGCATTGAGGGGAAGTTCAAAATCGTTAATCTCAGGCATATTATTTTCTATTTCCCTCTTGATTTTTTGGGCTTAAAACTGCCGTTTTTTCTGGGATTCTTTATAGCTTTAGCGGTTTCATTTTCTTGGTTAGAGCGTTTCTTGGTTGAGATAGTTTTTATCGCTAAAGCACAACCGAATAAGGCGAAAGTAAAAGCCGAGAAAATCGCGAGCGCAACCGATAATAATTCAGCTTGGGCGCTAGCGGATATGAATGCATAAAGCAGACAAGCCCCAAAACTCAGGACGGAGACGATTAAGGCTCGTCCCCAAAAAGCACGGGCGTCTAATTTAAAAACTAGGCGAATACCAGCCAATATAAATAAAAATATCCAGGAGATTGCCGAGATGATTAGCAGGGAAAAAACAGCAAAAACTGTAGCCAGTCCCTGTTCATCACCGACGGTAACAGAAAATAAGATTAGGCAAATAAACAGGCAAACAAATATCCCTGTCCCTGCAATTACCAAATCAAAAAATCTGCGCACTGTATATCTCTTTCCTGAAAATAAAAGTTGGCGAGGGCGAGATTATCTCGCCCTCGCCAACTGTTCTTAGCGATTATTCGCCGTCATCATCTGATTCTTCACCGCGGCGCTCGTCGCGGCGCTCTTCACGATGATTATTGCGATGCCGGCGGCTACGGTTACGAGAACGACGAGGACGCTCTTCGCCCTCTGCGTTCTTGGCAGCCTGTTTGGCTTCGTTTTCAGCTAACGCGGCCTCTTGCTCTTCACTCAATACCGATACCAGCGATAGCTTGCCCCGTTCATCGATTTCTTCGATCTCTACCTGAACTTGGTCGCCAACGCCCAGTACGTCCTCTACCTGGTTGATGCGTTTGCCCCCTACCAGGCGACGAATCTGAGAAATATGCAGCAGACCGTCCTTGCCGGGGGTCAGGGAAATGAAAGCTCCGAAGGAGGTGGTCTTAACCACGGTTCCTACGAAACGCTCCCCTACCTCAGGCATTTGCGGGTTAGCGATTGCATTCACGGCGGCCCGGGCTGCTTCGGCCGATTCGGCATCGGAGGAGGAAATATAGACAGTGCCGTCATCTTCGATAGTGACTTCCGCGCCGGTGTCCTCTTGAATTTGGTTAATCATCTTGCCCTTGGGGCCGATGACCTCGCCAATCTTGTCTACCGGCACCTGGACGGTGATGATGCGCGGAGCATAGGGGCTCATTTCGTCCGGTTCTGGAATCGCCTGTTCAATCAGGTTCAAGATTTCCAGGCGGGCTTCCTTAGCCTGAGCTAGCGCACCTTTCAGCACGTCAGAGGGGATACCGTCCAGCTTAGTGTCCAGCTGTAGGGCAGTAATAAAGTCCCGAGTACCGGTGACCTTGAAGTCCATATCCCCAAAGCCGTCCTCGGCTCCCAAAATATCGGTGAGGGTCATGTACTTGGTGGTACCGTCCTCGTTCGGCTCGCTCATTAGCCCCATGGCAATCCCGGCCACCGGAGCCTTTAGCGGCACGCCCGCATTCAGTAGCGAAATCGTGGAGGCGCAAGCCGAACCCATAGAGGAGGAGCCGTTCGAGCCCATTACTTCGGATACCTGGCGGATAGCGTAAGGGAATTCCTCCTTGGAGGGAAGTACCGGCTCTAACGCCATTTCCGCGAGGTGACCGTGCCCGATTTCGCGGCGCTTGGGGCTGCCCACACGACCGGTTTCACCGGTGCAATAGGGAGGGAAGTTGTATTGATGCATATAGCGCTTGCGGGTAACCGGGCTGAGGTTATCGAGCTGCTGTTCCATCCGCAGCATATTCAGGGTGGTTACCCCCAGCACCTGGGTTTCGCCGCGACGGAAAATCGCGGATCCGTGCAGGCGGGGCAGCACTCCGGCGCGCGCATAGAGTGAGCGAATCTGGTTGGGCTGGCGCCCATCCATCCGCACGCCCTCGTTTAGGGTGCGGGTACGGATTAGTTCTTTTTCGAGGGCGCGGAAAGCGGCTTTGAGCTCCTTCTCGCCCTCGGGGAAACGCTCTTCCAGGTCGGAAAGCATTTGGTCTTTGATTTCATCAACCCGGTTTTGCCGTTCGAGTTTCTCGGCGATCTGTACGGCCTGGTCAAGCTGTTCGCGGCAGTTTTCGGAAACCGCATCCCAGTGTTCGTCCTCGAAGTCTTTAAACAGCGGGAACTCTAGGGTTTCTTTCTGGCACTTGGCCGCTACTTGCGCTTGCGCGCGGCACAGTTCCTTAATGAAAGGTTTAGCGGCTTCCAGACCGGCAGCTACTACATCTTCAGTAGGAGCGGTCTGTCCCTGCTGAATAAGCTCCCAGGTACCTTCGCCACCGCCGGCCTCTACCATCATAATGGCCACGTCTTCGCCGCCATCAGCGGTTTGAATAACCCGTCCGGCAACCACCATGTTGAAAGTGGAACGCTCGATTTCGCTGTAACGCGGGAAAGCTACCCACTGTCCATCGATTAGGGATAGCCGGGTGCCGCCGATCGGCCCGGAGAAGGGCAGACCGGAAATCTGGGTAGACATACTGGCGGCGTTAATGGCTAGCACATCGTAGGCATCATCTGGGTGTACGGTCAATACCGTAGCTACCACCTGTACTTCGTTACGCAGCCCTTTTACGAATGAGGGGCGCAACGGACGGTCGATTTGGCGAGCAGCAAGAATCGCTTCCGTGCCGGGGCGTCCTTCCCGCCGGAAGAAGTTTCCGGGGATACGTCCCGCCGCGTATTGGCGTTCTTCCACGTCAACGGTGAGCGGGAAGAAATCAAACTGGTCGCGCGGGTTCTTACCTACCGTAGTGGCAGATAGAACTGTAGTTTCATCATCCAGGTATGCCAGTGCACTGCCGGCAGCCTGCTGGGCGAGTAGGCCAGTTTCGAAGCGCACGGTGCGCTGCCCGAAACGACCGTTATCGATGATTGCCTCGGAGGCAATCACTTCTGGATCGTCCATCATTTTCTTTTATTTACTCCTTGTATTCCATCTTCTAGGGCCAATGCCCTTCTGAGAGCTATCACCTTGTGATGGGCGGTCAACGATCGAGACCCACGGAGAAAGGCGACTAGAAACTGCTGCGCCTGATCCGGAGGCCACCACCGAAGACCGAAACCGGGGTGATAGCAATTCGGCCCGGCGTTAACCGGGCCGATTAGCAAACTATTTACGCAGACCTAAACGAGCAATCAGAGAACGGTAACGTTCAATATCAATGTCTTTTAGGTAACCGAGTAGGCGACGACGCTGCCCTACCAGCAGCATTAAGCCGCGGCGGGAGTGGTGGTCGTGCGCATGAGTTTTGAAGTGTTCAGTTAAATCTTTGATCCGCTTGGATAGTAGCGCGATTTGCACCTCAGGCGAACCCGTATCACCGGGATGGGTCGCGTATTCTTCCATGATTTTGGCTTTTTCTTCTTTACTCAGTGCCACTGGGTTCTCCTTTACTTCTACTTGTTGCACGGAGCTCCGGGGCAGTTTCACCCGGGCATGACGCATCCGTGGCCGGCTTGTAACGGCTTTACCAGCCTAACATCACCGCAGCTGGCTATCCTATTTTGGCGCTGGTGAACTAGGACACGCGCAGCGCAGGGGTAAGCGCGAGGGCGAGGGCGAGGGCGAGGGCGAGGGGCTGGTGCGGATTACGCGCGGGGTCTTGAACTTATCTAATTCTCTATTTCGGGGCTGGCTCGGTAAAAGCACTCCGGGGCCCCGTGACCTGCTACGCAGGTCAAGCCCCGTTCGTATCTTTTACCGGCCGCGCCCCCTAGTCGCACTGAGCTACCTTCTCAGCGCGGAGTCTTGGTTTTTCCTCCCGCCCAAGAATTCGGAAAAAGACCGCAGGCATTTTCCGAATTCTTATGCCCACCGCGCCTACTCGGATAAACCAATCCCCCGCACTCTGCGGCACGCCCTAACATGCGCGGAAGGCATATCTTAGTTCGGCGATTATTTCATCTGGTTTCGCCATCATAGTCTCCCGTCTCCAAGGCTTGGGCAGCGAACTTGTCGAAATCTGACTGATATTCCTTGTCTTGGATCACCCGATATTTTTCCAGTTCTTCTTTGGCTACCTGGTCGGCTATTTTCTTGGAGATTTTCCCGGCGTTGTCTAGGAGTTCGCGACTATCAAGGGTGAGTACTTGGTTCAGAAATTCTTCCCATTCTTCCATGGTGGTGGGAATATGCCGCTTGGCACGCGATTCTGCCAGGTTTAGATAGGCTTCAACGATTCGCCCTAAATCAGCCAATTCGTCTTTCGTGAGGTAGTTCTTGGCTACGGTAACATCGCTGGCTAAGACTTTCCCGTCCGGAGAGTTCTTCCAAGTCGTTAATCCCATGTGGGGTTTTGTGGAATTAGCTCGCTGGGCAATCAACTCTGCGGCGGTATGACCATGCACCGCGTAATGCAGTTTGTTTTGAACGGCAGCGAAGAACGTTTTAGTGGTAGGGGCGTTGGGGTTGTAGTCCACTGCGGTGGCATAGATGTCGGTTATTTTTTGGTAAAAACGGCGCTCCGAGAGACGAATCTCGCGTACTTCTTGGAGTAGTTCCTCGAAATAGTCGTGTCCCAGTATCTTCCCCGATTCCATACGGTCGCGGTCGATAATATAGCCACGCAAAGTGAAATCGCGAAGAACAGCGGTTGCCCACTGCCGGAACTGGGTAGCGCGAATAGAATTTACGCGGTAGCCAACGGAAATAATCGCGTCTAAGTTGTAGTGCATCGTGAGGTAGGACTTGCCATCGCTAGCAGTTATCCGGAATTTCCAGATAACTGATTTTTTCTCCAACTCCCCAGATATAAAAATATTTCGCAGATGTTCGCTCACTGTCCGCACATCCACGTCAAACAGCTGTGCCATCAGCTTTTGCGTCAGCCAAATCGTGCCATCCTCATAGCGCACTTCAACACCCGCGCCGGGCTGAGCGGTGAAAACCAGGAGCTGACCGGAATCATGCTTAACCATTGTCCGAGAAGTGGTTTTCCCGAGGCTCTTTTCAGCTTTACTATTCTCCGTCATACCGTTTCTCTAGTATTTCTCTGATTGAGGGTTTCCAATTGCAGACCGTCGCAAAGGCGCAAACTGTTACTTCTGAGTCCGATCCGACTGTTTGCGCCGCGCGATTCTCGCCCTCTCCCGCTAACCCCAAAGAATTGTTTCCGATAGCAAGGTGAGTCCCGGTGGCACATTTTTCCTGTAAAGATAAAAGCTATTCTTTAAAATTTATCTCCACCTCGGCGGCATTGTAGATATCCAAGCGGTTTTGGATATCCACCTTGTTCACAATCCAGCCACGCAGCGAACACTTTTGAATGAACTCATCTATACGGTTCACACCATCCATTTCCCGCAAAGTAACCACTATCCCAAACCGCAAATTTCCATAGGGGGCGCTAGCAGGCTTATCCCACCGGGTGGTCTTGCGGATTTTCAACCCCCACATCTGCGTCTCGTATGCTTTCCTACCGCGCTGACCATTACGAAAATCTTCACCGATATGTTTGACGTTATCCCACTTGCGGTAGCTATTACGCGCCGTAGCCTCAGTAGTGTAATCATCATTTTCACCCTGACGGTTATTGTTAAGCGCTATCAACCTACCCTTGTCATCAATACGCCCAAAGTGTAAATCCAATTCAGTACTGGTATAGTCCACGCCTTGACGGCGGTCACACGGGGGAAAATAGCACAAGGTGGCACGGGCAATATACGGGTGCTTGCTGTTTACGACCGGCACTGGAATACCAAAGTTATAAGTCTCGTAGGAATCAGCAATCCCAGTCAAGACAAATTTAATTTCATCATCTTTAGACTGAACCACGTCCTCTATACGAATGGGAACCTGACCGTACCCTCGTTTAGAATCTTCGTGATGTTTCCATCTCGCAGCCGCGTCAATTATCAGTGCTTTGGCTACTTCGCGGTTAAATCCCATTATCTGCATCAAATACGCCATTTTCCGTGTTACCCACGGTGCCGCAAAAGAAGTTCCCTGTACCCAAGAACCCCCGCTTCCTGCATAGACATACATGAGACCACCGCTGTCTCCACCAACTGCGCAAACGTCAGGTTTTTTGAAAAATTCCAAGACTGGACCACTTCGAGAATAACTAGCAGTTTCACCCGAAAATGAGGTTGCATTTACAACTAAGGAATTTATGGAATCAGCAGGAGCCCCAATTTTCTGCTGCTTGTCATGGGTTTGATTAGTACCTGCCACCACAAAAACAATGTCATCAAAGCGAGACTGCAATTCGTCCAAAATAGCGCCCTCGGGAGACACGAAGTTACGCGCAATCTCTCGCACAGAACCCTGGGAAATGTTCCATACTTTAATGTCACGGTTCTGTTCCACGATTCTTGTCACATGCTTCATGAATGCAAACGAATCCGAGCGCGACCCGGTAGCGACCCCGAAGTGCCGTACCCGGAAACGACCACAACCATCGTCCAGCTTCGGCATGAGACTTGGACCATCGACAATAAGCGACGTAACTTTTGTCCCGTGAGCATAATCCTCCGGTCGTATTTCAATTTCAGGGGGAATCCGATTTATTGACTCCACCCAATCGGAAAAATATACGTTTTCATCAAATGGGGTATCAATCACTCCGATAATGGGTTCATTACCCGCTTTAGGTATATCCAAAGGATTGATACCCGCCTCATCAAACTCTTCGGGGGTTAACTTGGAGATATCGGAAATCGCCATCGATACCAGGAAGGGATATTTCCCTATCAATACACTGTATTGCTCCGGGCTCAACCGGAGAGCGCTTCCCAACACTTGGTCAGGGGTGAGTCTTAAACCCAAATCTTTTAGAAAATTGTAAACATCGTCGTACCCGGTATCGTAAATATTCACAACTACCCAGCCGTCAATTGCCTCCTGCTGAGCACGTATACCGAACCGCTCAGCGAAATAAGCATCCCGGATTACCTGGAAAAAGCTGCTCTTCGGCAGTTTATAAATCCACTTATTTTTGGAAGTCTTTTTTATTTGCTCCAACATTTCATAATCGATACTGCCACCGTATTTATCAACAATTGCTGCGCAACCATCTAAAACATCGATGGAATCATCAACTATGCTTTCGCTGACACAATAGGTAATCACATGGTGGGTGTTACCCAAATCCCCCTCGAAGCGGGATCCCACAATGAAATTACTAGCCCCAGAGCTACCTCTGCCGAGTAGGCGGCGAATCCGGTTACTTTTAGCTGTTACTTTCTTATAGTAAACGCTGATTAAGAGATCGAAGGGTATCTGCTTGTTCTGCCAATACTCCTTTATTTCCACCAGCTGTTGCCGCAAATCTAACAGGTGTTTGGCAGTAACTTCCCCATTCTTGGGCAGTTGGGGCGAACCGGGCCGCCCAGCAGCTTTGGTTTGGAACTGACCTTTAAGCTGAAGCAGGTTATTCACCACGCACCTCCCTTAGTTCCCGAGAAATAGTTGTCTTCGGCACCTGCGAGAGCACTTCGATCTCTCGCAAGGTGAAACCCTGCTGACTCAGTTCTGCATAATTCTTAATAGATTTCCCCGGACAGACCTGGGAATAGAGACGACGCAGATAATCGTAAAGATCACCGGGTTTACTGAAGGCAAGCGAAGTTCGCAGCATATTCTCAAGTTCTCCCGGGTAAGGAATCTCCGGCATTTGATTCATGATTTTTCGGAACAAGCGCACATTGCGAGCCACATTTTTGAACTTGTCCAATAATCCGCTCAGCATCACTTCAGATATTTCTAACAGGTCGTCCCTGCTGTACCGACCAAAATCAATAATGGAATCAAATCTTCTGACGAGGGCTTTATCGAGGGCCTCATAAAGATTGGTAGTGGCTATCAATACCACCTGTTCATTTAGAGAGTCGAGTTCCTTTAATAATGCCGAAGTAGCTCTGCCCATTTCCCGAACATCATGGTTATTTACCCGATCAAGTGCCAGGGCATCTATTTCATCGAACAAGACCACTGCCTTATCGGGGTGTCTCATATCGTTTATTTCCGCGAAAAGACGACCTATATTCTTACCTGTTTGTCCAAGTTTGCTGTCAATAACCGCGTTAAAATCCACCAGATAAAGCTCACGTTTAGTTATTCTGGCGATTTGGCGAGATGTCTGAGTTTTCCCGGTGCCCGGAGGACCTTGGAATAAAAACTTGTTTACCCCAATATTGTGGGAGATGGCATTGCATACACCGGTCACATCCATGGCTATAGCTTCTGGGAGAGGCAACGGCGTTGAAGCAGACTCAAAGCGACGGAGAAAATCTCCCCCGTCCTCCCCTAAAGCTTGTGGAACTAACGCGTTAGCATCCGAAATAAGCGCCATAATATATGCTGCTAGCTCCGTGTCACCGGCAGCTTCAAAGTCACGAGCGATTTCTGAGACTTCGGAGCGGAAAGCAGATTCATTTTTATCTTCGTGATACCTGATTAGATTGATTACATTGCGTTTCTTCAAGACTTCCCCTTTCGTTATACACAAGCATAGGCACATTTTGGGACAAATACAAGTAATTTGGGACAAGATTTCAAGTATTCACAAAAAATAGGGCTTCCCTGCTGATAGAAAACGTTAATAGTGATTAAATCGTCCTCGAAAACCCCCGCGCCGTCCAGCCCCCAATGCGCGACAGGTCACTCCCGAGCGCGCCCCGACAAATAAACAACGGAAAAATCCCGAAAATGAGCTAAAGTTAGCTGATGCGTGAAACCCGTGATTTTGATGCCGAGTTTTTGAATAGAGACAGTACACAGAGGGGTCTCCCTCCCGCCAAATACTCCAAACGCCCCGCTGTTGGCACAACTATAACCCTTGGTCTGAGCCTTGCGGTGTTAATCGGTTTCGGTTCAGTCGCAAATGATATGTTCCCGTTTTCGGGAGTATTCATCACGATTATGACGAAGCTAGCCAGTTCCGGGCTAGGGTTTGTCATGATTGCGCTGCTGGTGGGCTGGTTCTCTAAATCCTCGAAAATCGCTGCTAGCGTAGCTTCCGTTTCAATTCTATTTGCGTTAGCAATCTATTACTGTGCAATCCCTGTCTATAACTTGCGTCCAAGTGCCGCAGGCAGCGACATTGCGCAGATTGCCCTAGTCTGGACACTGTTAGGGGTAGGCTGCGGAGTAATCGTTGGCTCAATGGCATTTTTTGCTCATTATGGAACGCTGACTCAACGCTCTATCGCCACCGGCTTCCCCCTCGGTTTGATTTTAGGTCCCGTAGTGGTGGGGTTACTGCAAGGCGTAGACCTGCGCAGCTTAGAAATACTCGCAGTCGTAGCCATCACGGGTTTTATTCCCGTTGTTGGCCTGCTGGCATCACTGCGACGCACAAAACCAAGGCTGCTTTTTCTCTCAGCGCTAGCGGGGATTATTTTCTCCGGAGGGCTATTTTTAGTGGTGTACGCTTTATACTACTGACACATTACCGACAACTACGCACATTAAGACACCAATCCTTACCTCAGACCAGTTAGCCGCGCCAACCACGCCTTGCCCCAGTACCTGCTCTACCCGCTGCCATCCGGGTTCTTCTTGCAAGAAAGCCAGGAGAGCAGAAGCATCTAAAACAAACATTAGAAAGATTCTTTCTGAGCGGCGCTGCGGCGCTCCGCCAGCAGTTCCTCCACCAGGCTGCCGGCTCCAATTTGTTTCCTTATTAGCTGTTTAGCTTGCTTTTGAGTCATAGTAATAACCCCGTTTGGGGTATCTAGCATCAACAGTTGGGTGCCTGGTTCCCACTTTTGGCTACGGCGTAGCGCCGAAGGGATCACCAAACGCCCTCTTCTCCCCCAGAGGCTGCATAGGAGGCATTCATATTACGACTGTGCACCTAAGCCATCTTAGAGAAACCACGAACTCAAGTACACAGAAGTATTCACTAAACGCCCCAATTGAAGTACAATATGAGTATATTGTACTTCTACTGGACTATAGGGTGATTGTTATGACCACTTCCACTGCTACCAGAATTAACTTCCGAACAGACACAGAAACCAAACAGTCTGCCGAGAAGCTTTTCGATGCCCTGGGGCTTGATATGACAACAGCACTCAATATGTTCTTAAAGCAGGCAGTACGGGATCAGGCGCTGCCGATTCGTCCCGCCCTCACCTATGTCCCCAATGCGAAGACAACTCGCGCGCTAGCACACGCACAAAGGGTTATCGAGGGTAAAGATTCAGAAGATGGGGCAGTTTTTGAGGACGCAAACCAGGCAATAGAATTTCTGGACTCCCTAGCATGAAAATTATTTTTGACCGCTAATTCCAAACTGACTATAAGCAAATAGTTCGCCATCATCCCCACATCAAAGACGAAATACGCGAGCTAATCTACACTGTTGAGGAAATCGGGGAGATACCACCTACCTACAACCCTCATAAGCTAACCAACCCAAGGGGAACCTACACCGGCTATTGGGGTCTACATTTACAAGAAGGCGCGTTTGACGTGGTGATGGTCTATCATCAGCTGCGGAAAAACCAGACAATCAGGTTCATCCGCATAGGTTCTCATAGGCAGCTGTTCCAGGTGTGATGTCCCGCGACATATGTCCGCATATGTCGCGGGATTTTTTGGGTTTTTGGGGTGGTTGTTTCGTGTCATATGTCCTTTTTGGGTTTGGGGTGTTTCAGGACATTTGTCCGTTTTTTGGTTGGTAGGTTTTGTTGGGGGTGATGGTGTGTTCGGCGATGATTTCCCCGGTGTTTTTGTTGATGATTATGGTGTGGGGTCCGTGTATTAGGGCCATTACGGGGTTGTTTTTGTGGGAGCGTCCGATGCCTAGGTGGGTGAGTTTTCCGTGGTATCTGAGGGTTATGGTGCCGCTTTGGTCTACGG
>NZ_RPZY01000057.1:0-81750 GCF_008661855.1 Varibaculum sp. | reverse complement strand
TGTCGGTATTGGGCTAAAAGGCGGCGGATGTGGCGTGGGGAGGTGTCGAAGTGTGTGGCGGCTTGGCTGGTGGTCATTGCTACTTCCGTCACTGCAAGGACAATGGCACGGTTCTTTGAATAAGACATGCTTGAGATTACAGGTTTTCGGACAAATGACCTGGGACATTAAAAGAGTTTTTTCTTATTACAAGCGGACACAAGTCCTGAAAGACCTTAAAACCCCAACCCCAAGAAAAACGGACACATCTCCTGAAACCACACAGGCAGCTGTTCCAGGGGAAGGAACGATTAGGATGAATCTGGTTTAAGAGCCCCTGAATACCTTTCAAATCTTTATCTTTACCTCGCAACCTTAGCATCTTTACTTATAGCTGGTTTCTTGCTGTAATAAGTAAAGATTTTGGAGGTGTTTGCGGTGTACGACTACGAGGGGCTAAACCAGAAACTGCTAGAGCGGGGCTTGAAGAAATCTGAGCTGACTTCAATCCTGAAAATCTCCTCGCGCACTATCGCCAAAATCGCGAAGGGAGAAAAGCTGGCAGATCAGGTCATGGACAAGCTATGCGGCTATTTTTCCTGCAACAAAGCGGATCTGTGCCACACAGTCTCCCCTAACCCCGTCCTCCAACGGCTTAGAGAAGAAAAGGAACACCGGATTCCCAGCGGGCTTTACCATGAGCTGCAAATCCGCATGACCTACAACTCTAACCACATTGAGGGCAGCACCCTCAGCGAAGAGCAAACCAGACGGATTTTTGAAACCAATACTCTGGGAGCCGAGGACGACCTGGTAGTTGATGACATCATTGAAACCGTTAATCATTTTCGCGCTATTGATTACTGCATTGAGGTAGCAGAAGAAGCGCTCAGCGAAGAGATTATTAAGCATCTTCACTATCTGTTGAAAATGAGGACGCAAGCGGAAAGGCTTGCCTGGTTTCAAATCGGAGATTACAAGCAACGCCCCAATGTGGTGGATGGCACTAAGACCAGCACACCTAAAAAGGTGCCCGCAGCTATGAAAGCGCTGATAACTGCTTACCTGGCAAAAGAAAATGTGTCCCTAGCTGACATCGTTGAGTTTCATTACCGGTTTGAAAAAATCCATCCTTTTCAGGATGGAAATGGGCGCGTAGGGCGGTTGATTACCTTTAAGGAATGCTTAAAACAAAATCTGGTGCCTTTTATTATTGAAGATCGTAAAAAGTATCACTACTACCGCGGCTTAAAAGAATACGAATCGCAACCAGGCTTCCTACTTGATACCTGTTTAGATGGGCAAGATACTTTCCGCGCCCTCCTAGAACTATTTGAAGTCGAGACTCCCCCTAACAGCCAAAGATGATGTCAAATAAAGGTATTTTATTCAGCGGCTCAAGGGATTGAAAGCCACCGCGCCTAATCATGCATTCCAGAACCCACGAGAATACCGCTAGTTAAACCGGTCTTTATTTAGCCAATCATAAACCCACTGCAAATTAAACAAGGGCGCAGACTGTGCATCAATCACCGGCTGAACCACCCGAAAAATATCCCGCTTAATCGCAGAATCATCAACCGGATCATCAGAATAATCGAGAGTTTTAGCATTATAAACCCTCAGTAATTGAAACTTTTCATCAAATATATATATCCATGATTCACCATCGTAATATCTATACTCTCCAGAAAAATTATAATTAAAATATTCTTCTTCTTGCTTTGAATTTAGATTATTATAAATAGTCCTGTCACCATCGTAATCATATTTAATCCCTTTAATATCTGGGTTGTAAATCCAGCGCAAATTTCGCACTACCTCCAAAAGAACCGGCTCTACCCCCTCACGATGAGGAGTATGCTGAGCATAATAAACCGAAATCTCCTTCAAATTCAGCGCCCCATATCCAAACCAAACCACCCCAACAAGTACAACAACAAAAACCGAAAGAAAAACTTTCTTAAGTGTCTTAAGCACTAGAAAACCCTCCCCTCAATAAGTCAAAACCCAAACAAATTCTTTTACTACAAGAACCTCCAATATAAACTAATTAAAGCGGTCTTCATTCACCCAATCATAAACCCACTGCAAATTAAACAACGGCTCCGACTGCGCATCAACCACTGGCTGAACCACCCGAAAAATATCCCGCTTCACTGCTGAAACATCGACTGGTTTAGAAGTAAACTCTAGAGTTTTCACATTCCACACCGATATCAATCTAAATCTTTTATCGAACGTATAAAGCAAAAAGTTGCCATCATCATACAAGTATTCTTCCCGGAAGTAATAGGCAAGGGAAGCAGCTTCACTCTTCCCATATTTTTTATTATAGATATTTCTATAGCCGTCGTAATCGTACTTTATCCCTTTAATATCTGGGTTGTAAATCCAGCGCAAATTACGCACTACCTCCATAAGAACCGGCTCTACCCCCTCACGATGAGGAGTATGCTGAGCATAATAAACCGAATTCTTCTTCAAATTCAACGCCCCATATCCAAACCAAACCACCCCAACAAGCGCAACAACAAAAACCGAAAGAAAAATCTTCTTAAACACCAAAACACCTCCCCTCAATAACTAAATTCTCAAGCTACTTTTTTTATTACAAGAACCCCCACTAGAAACTAATTAAATCGATCTTTATTTACCCAATCATAAATCCACTTCAAATTAATAAACGGCTCCGACTGAGCATCAACCACCGGCTTAACAGTACGATAAATATCTCTCTTCACTGCCGAAACATCAACCGGCTTAGATAAATACTCTAGATTTTCATCATCAAAGATCCTAACTATTTTAAAGTTTCCATCAAAAACGTACGTTACATCACCTTTATCGTAATACCTGTACAATTCAGAGGAGTAATAACTAAAGGCTGCAGTCTTGCCGTTAGAATCAGTATTGTAAATTATATTATTCCCATCGTAATCGTACTTTATCCCTTTAATATCTGGGGTGTAAATCGAGTCAAGGTTACTCGTTACTTCCATAAGAACCGGTTCCACTCCCTCACTATGAGGAGTATGCTGAGCATAATAAACCGAATTCTTCTTCAAATTCAGCATCCCATACCCAAGGCAAAATGCACTAACAAGCCCAACGACAAAAACCGAGAGAAAAACCTTCTTTAACATGAATCTACCCCTATCCCCAAAGCCGCCTAAAGAATCCTGCTGCAGGCTTTAGTATTTTATTTTTTATGAAACTTTTAACAGGTTTAATAATTTGTTTTTTAACAAAGCTACTGACAGGCTTAATAATTTTTTGATATATAGGTTTAATAACCGGTTTTATTAGCTTGTTATGGACGTGTTTAATTATTTTTTTAAAGACCGGTTTCACTATCCGCCGGTAGATAGGTTTTACAAGTTTACGATACAAGGGCTTAATTACCCGCCTATACATTGGTTTAATAATCCGTCTTTTAATATTCTTAATCAACGGTTTAATAATCTTGTTTTTCACACGGTGCACTGTCGGTTTAATAACCCGCCCATACAGGGGATATACAATCTTTTTCGCTAATCTCACTGCTGGCTTAATCACTTTACGTACCACAGGTTTAAGAATGCTCTTTTCTACCGAAAAGCGAGTAGATTTAATAATCTTGGAGTTTGCAGGGGATGCTAAACTTCTTTCATAGGAATGAAATAGAAATAGCTTGGAGTTAAGCACAGTAAACTTAAAACGATTTTTCTTTACATTCCCAATGCTACTTTTAAACTTTTCCCACTCTTTTAATATTCTCTTTTTAAATACAGAAAACAGCTTAATTCCTACTAAAGCGAGAGCCCCAAGCGTAATAGTAGCATACCAAGTATTTAACCATTCTTGGGTTTTCGCAGAG
This sequence comes from Varibaculum sp., assembly GCF_008661855.1. Lineage (NCBI taxonomy): Bacteria > Bacillati > Actinomycetota > Actinomycetes > Actinomycetales > Actinomycetaceae > Varibaculum > Varibaculum sp. Next base: position 77,912 of record NZ_RPZY01000057.1, on the reverse strand, counting down.
CCCAAGGGGTATGCCTGCTGTGCGAGCACTTCACGATATAGGCGCTGTCTTTCAACAGCCAAATTGCGCCGATGATAATACTTGATTAGCACTTTATCTAAAGGAAGATTTTTAAAATCAGGGTGATAATGAAAAATAATCGCATCAATATCAGTATTGCGGTCTTTACTATCAACATGTGTCAGCTTATCCCCAGTCAAGGAGTTAAGCTGAAAGAAATTATCGCTGGGACTAACCCCCAGGAAATTACTAGGAGACAACCCGGCTAGAAACTTTAATGCTTCTTTGTTAGGGCTACTCTTTTCCGCGGAAGCAAGAGTAGTCGCAAAATGCGGAAAATCAATTCTGTAGTTGTTCCATCGATGAACAGTAACGAGGGTTTTGTAAATGTCCTCACGGTTTCTTACCTTGGGTTCTTCGCCAAAATCATTCACCCGTGATTGCAACTTGTCGTCGTGGTACACCGGATAAGCAATTGCGTTAGCAATAAAATGGTTGATTTTATGAGTATCACTACCATATTTCCGGCGCGCCTGCCGTCCCATCTCCTCAACGTAGTCGAGGAATAACCGTTTCTCTTCTGCGCTCATCCCGGTATTTACCAAAAAAGGATCACTCGTACCCTGCGCAGCACTATTATTAGCGACCCTGCCGTGAGTGCGCATCGGCTCTCTGTTAGCTGGCAAAGCCTTAGAAGCCGGTTTAGGTGCAGGAAAACGCCGAGCCTCCCGCTTTATCTGAGGGGAGCGGGCAAGACTTTTACGACCCGCAACCGCAGATGAGGAATGCTTAGAATAAGTGGGGTAACTTCCAGGATTACCTACCTGGCGGGAAGAACTGGCTTTAATCGGAGAATAAATAAACCTTACCCGCGGACGATAAATATCGCTAACATCTTTCTCCACAGCTGCCAGCTGATATTTGTCAATACCTGGCGCAGAAAAACTGTAGCTTTCCCCGGTATAACCCTTGAAACGTTCCTCGGGTTTCAGCTCCCTCCCCGAAGTATCCACATAGCTAACCGAGATATGTTGCCGTAGTCGTGGCGTAATTTTAGCTTGCAAGCTCGAACCGAAAATATCGTACCTGACCGCCTTGGGATAATGATACGAGTTATTAACCCGTTGCGGAGTAGGAGAATAAAAAACATAGTTAAAACTTGATAGGAAACCCGCCCCTAAATACCCGCCACGAGGGAGAGCTGCCGAACCGTTCAGATTAACGGCTCCCCTGGTAGTGTCATAAATAATCCCATCTTTCTTCACCAGATGAGAATCAGGCGGAATAACCTCAACTAGATTAGCTAAATCCGTTTCCACCCCCTGAGCAGAATCAATATCGGTGGAAATAAAACTGACCACAACCGGTTGCTCCACGAAAGTACCATGCTTCACAATCTGTTGACGCAAACCCAAATTACTGGCATTATCATACAAAACCGCAATAGAGTTTCCGCGAGCACCCGGAAAAACTGTTCCCCGATAAAACCCAGACCTTTCACTTTACTGTTCGCATACCCCGAATGAGCTGCCCAATCCTCTTTATCTGAACCGGTCACCGTCCAAATCAAATCAAGATCAATACCCGACCGAGTTTTACCCACATAAGTAATCCTGCCAGAATCGCCATCATCAATCCGAAAAGCCTTAACCCGAGCCTTCGGGACATCATTAGGGAAAACAGAAAAATCAAAATCCCCAAGAATTTGCCCTTTAATTAACTCGACCCCAGTGCGAGAAGACCAATGCAGGCCCTCCGGCGACAGAAAACTATCATCAGTAAGATTATCTGCAACCAGAGAAATCGTTATGTACTTAAAGTAGCTGATTCCCTTGGCAGAGCGATTAAAATCCCCAAGAACATTTACTTCCTCAATAATCGGATCCCGGTTATCACTAGCGGAATCAATATCCTGCACTGGAACCGAAGAAGGCGCGGAACCCCCAATAGTGACAGTAGGTTCGATATTCCCAGATACCGTGGGTTTAATTGCAGCATCATTGTCAGCAGCGGTATTTCCAAAGCCTGTTCCCCTCCCTGGCTTATCCGGTTCGGCCGCAAAAACAACCGGGACACTCACCCAATAAAAGAGAAAAATAAACACCAGCAACAAAGCAGGCAGGTTTCTTTTCATATCTTTCCCAAACTCAAAACCCCAGAAGGGAGCCAACCACGGAATAACTGAACAACCAAAACCCTAACTAAAAACATGATAAAAAATCAATAAAATAGTTGATTCCCCAGCGAGAGCACAACCAATAGAGGTAACATCGGTATTACCGGGGTCACAATGGGGTGTCCTCGGCTAGTAATTCACCAGTCTTAGCGTGCGGCGCTCACCGGGGTAATCGGCAGGGAACGCCTACCGGCAGGGCTGACTTGAACCTCAGAATTCCACTGCACTCCGCTTCCACACGAGGATGCGCATCCGCAGCCGCCTCCGCTCGTGCCCTCGGGTAAACCATCGAAATCATCAGCCACTTCCTCACCGCGCAGGGCGGTCGCAATCATCAACTTGATCCGGTTCAGCTGATTAACTTCCGAAGCTCCCGGGTCATAATCGACCGCCACTACATTGGCCTGCGGATACCGGTTACGCAGCGCGCGGAACATACCCTTGCCAATCACATGGTTCGGCAGGCAGCCAAAAGGCTGAGCGCAAATAATGTTGGGGCAGCCATGCTCAATCATGTCCACCATTTCTGCGGTCAAATACCAGCCTTCACCAGCCTGATTACCCATTCCGGCTATATCGACAGAACGCGCCGCCATATCTTTAATTCGCCGGTGCATCTCGAACTTGCCGTTAGTTTTGGCGAAAGCCCGGCGAATCGCATCCTCATAGAGCTCTAACGCCCACAACCCCGCATCCATAGCTAACTTAACTTTGCGAGAATTGCCCATTTCATCCCGCTCAAAGTTTCCGCTGGCCAGAGAATAGTGGAAGAACTGTATCAGGGTAGGCAGTTCCGCTTCGCAGCCCTCTTCCTCAATCATCCTCACCGCATGGTTATTCGCATCCGGGTGGAACTTCACTAGGATTTCTCCCACCAAACCAACCCGGGGCCGGCGTGGCTCATCGTTCAACGCCAAAGCATCGAACTCTTTGACACATTCCTTAATCAGGCGGGAATAACTGAGGCGGCCGCCCCAGGTGGCCGAGTATTTCCCAGCCGCAAACCATTCCTGGATAATCTGATCCCACCGCCGATAAAGCTCCATCGCGGAACCTTTCACCAGCTCATAGGGGCGAATGCGCAGCAGCATAGTCTGCAACATGTCCCCTAAACAGATAGCTTGCAAAATCCGGTGGATTTCCGACCAAGACAGCTGGAAACCCGGGTTTTCTTCAATACCTTGCACCGAGGCGGCAATCACCGGTACCTGCGGATAGCCGGCATCCCGCAACCCTTTACGCAGCAAGGATGCATAATTAGTTGCCCGGCACATTCCTCCGGTCTGCGAAATCGCCACCGCCGTTTTATCTGGGTTGGCACGCCCAGAAGTAAACTCCTCAATCAGCTGCCCGATCACCACAATCGCGGGGTAACAAGAATCGTTGTTTACGAACTTGAGGCCAGTTTCCATAGATTCGCGGGAAGTATGTTCCAGCAAACGCACGTTCAACCCCGCGCGGCGTACCACCGGTTGCGCCAGGCGGAACTGGATAGGCGCCATTTGGGGAACCAGAATCTCCCAACCATCTTTGCGCATCTGCTCGGTGAATTTAGAATTCACCTGCACATGCCCGGCTTTCGCTAGGCGGGCTTCTTCCTCCGCAGCTTCGGCGGCCGGATCTATGCGAGTAGGAACTGCCGCTTTCTCTGGCTCTCTTGGCGCAGCATCCGGATTACCAATCCGATCGCTACTTGGATAGGTAAGCACCGTGGAGTTTTCCCGCTCCCGAGTAGCCGCATCTAGGGAGCGCAGCCGAATCCGGGCGGCTCCCAGGTTGGAAACCTCATCAATCTTGAGGACAGTATGAACGTCTCCGCGCCCCTCCAAAATCTCTTGTACCTGGTCAGCGGTAATCGCGTCCACTCCGCAACCAAAAGAATTCAGCTGTACCAGTTGCAGGTCAGCTTCATCACCTACCCGGGCGGCGGCCTCATAGAGTCGAGAGTGGTAAGCCCACTGGTCACGCACCCGCAAGGGTCGCTCCAGGCGGCCATCGAGCACCGAATCTTCGGTAAACACCGCCATTCCCAAGCCGATAATCAACTCCGGAATCCCGTGATTGACTTCCGGATCCAGGTGATAGGGTCGTCCAGCCAGCACAATCCCGCGCACCCCGTTTTCACGAATCCAGGCTAAAGCTTCGCGGCCTTTCTCCCGAATCTCTGCCTTGACAGCGGCATCCTCTTCCCAAGCCGCGTCCAAGGCCGCTTTCGCTTCCGCCTCGGTCACGTTCCAATCAGCGAATACTTCCGCAATCCGTTTGGGCAAAAACTCTCGGTTACCCAGGTTCAAGAACGGGCTGATCAGGCGAACATCGCTATCTTGCACCGACTCCATGTTGTTGCGGATAACCTCGGGATAGGTACCCACCACCGGACAGTTAAAGCAGTTATCGGTTCCTTCCACCAGCTGTTGTTCATAAATCACCGAGGGATAAAAAATAGTTTTTATCCCTTTCTTGAGCAGCGACTCGATATGCCCGTGCACAAGTTTCGCGGGGTAACAGATATTTTCAGACGGAATCGACTCCATCCCCGTCTCGAACAGGTCATGATTGGAGCGTCCCGAAACCATCACCCTAAAGCCCAGCTTGGTGAGCATAGTGAACCAGAGCGGATAGTTTTCATACATATTCAGTACCCGGGGAATACCGATATCCCCGCGGAATGCTTTCTTTTCGGTCAGGCGGCGATACCCGAAAATCCGCTTATATTTCCAATCAAACAGGTTCGGCAGTGCCGACTTCTTGGGTACTTTTTCTAAGGAGGCTCCGCGTTCGCAGCGGTTCCCCGACACGTGCCGCTCCCCATTCGAGAAAGTAGAAATAGTCATCTGACAGTGATTTTGACACAGCCTACAGGTCTTGCGAGTAGTCTCTACCTGGAATTTCTCTAAGTCTTCCAGGGTTGCCAAGGTGGATTCACCCTGGCCATCATCTCCTTGTTTCGCAATCAATGCCGCCCCATAAGCACCCATCAAACCGGCGATATTAGGGCGCACCACTTCCCGTTTAGTTAGCAGCTCAAAAGCCCTGAGCACTGCATCATTAAGGAAAGTTCCCCCCTGGACAACCACCTTTTCTCCCAGCTCTTCAGGGGTTTTGAGTTTAATAACTTTATAGAGGGCGTTACGCACCACCGAGTAGGAAAGCCCAGCCGCAATATCTTTCGGACTTGCGCCCTCTTTTTGCGCCTGCTTTACCGAAGAGTTCATAAACACGGTGCAGCGCGTACCCAAATCCACCGGCGCTTTGGCAGCTACCGCATCGGCGGCAAAGTTCTGCACACTGGTTCCCATAGTGGCAGCAAAGGTCTGCAAGAAAGATCCACAACCAGACGAACAAGCCTCGTTCACCGAGATAGAATCCACGGCTCCACCGCGAATCTTCAGATATTTCATATCTTGCCCGCCGATATCAATCACCGAGGAAACCCCCGGCAGCAGGTCTTCAGCGGCGCGGAAATGCGCCATAGTTTCTACTTCACCTTGCTCTAAGTTAAGGGCGGTTTTCACCAGCCCCTCCCCATAACCAGTGGAACAGGCACGCCCAATATAGGCGCCCTCGGGTAGTTCAGTACGGATACGGCGCACAATCTCGACTGCCGCGGAAACCGGGTCGCCCTCGTTGGAGGCATAGTGGGTGAATACGATCCGTTTGTCCTGGTCAATCACGACTGCTTTAATCGTGGTAGACCCGGAATCTACCCCCAGGAAGCAGCGTCCTCGCGCCTCGGATAACGGTAGTTGCGGGATTACTTCTTTATCGTGGCGAGCACGGAATTCCGCCAGTTCTTCTTCATTAGCAAATAGCGGGCGCATCCGCTGCGAATCAGTATCGATTTTCCCGGTGGTCAGGTTGGTTATTAACTGTTCGAGGGGGCGCGGCTCCTCTTTACCTGCGCTTAAGGCTGCCCCTAAGGCCACGTAAAGTTCGGCGTGTTCCGGGGTGAAGAAACTATCGGCTTTGGGGAGCAGCTCCTCATAGGCTTTGCGCAGGTTAGGGAGGAAGTGCAGCGGCCCGCCCAGGAACATTACGTTTCCGCGAATCGGGCGTCCACAGGCCAGTCCGGCAATAGTTTGAGTGGCGACCGCGGTAAAAATCGAGGCCGCGAGATCTTCGTGCGCCGCGCCCTCGTTAAGCAAAGGCTGCAGGTCTGTTTTGGCGAATACCCCGCAACGCGAGGCAATCGGATAGAGCTGATTGGCGCGCGCAGCAAGTTTGTCTAGTCCCGAGGCGTCGGTGTGCAACAAGGTAGCCATCTGGTCGATGAAGGCGCCGGTGCCTCCCGCGCAGGTGCCGTTCATGCGCTGCTCCGGGGTGGGATGCAGATAGGTGATTTTGGCGTCTTCCCCGCCCAGCTCAATAATCACATCGGTTTGCGGGTGAGTATCTCCTACTGCTTTAGTGCCGGCAATAACTTCTTGCACAAACGGCACTTTCATCGCTCCGGCAACCGAAAGTCCGCCCGACCCGGTCACTGCAGCTTTTACGGTGATTTCCGGATGCGCCGCGTTAATATCGCACAGCAAGCCCGCCAGTTCCCCCCGCACATCTGCGTGGTGGCGGCGATAGTCAGAAAAGACTACCTGCCGCCCGTCGAGTAAGACCGCTTTTACCGTGGTAGAACCAATGTCGATGCCCAGTTTGAACGTATGCGTCTCCCCGCTTGAGGCAAAGCCGTCTCCACCCGCGAGTTCAAAAGGGGCAGTTGTCTTACTCATAGCATCTCCCGGAGTTGTTATCACCACCTCAAGGTAAGCTGAAAACGCTAAATTCACAGGGTGTTGAAATTAGGATAAAACCATGAATGCAAAAACCAGGGAAAACCGCACCAACCAGCAAGAACGCAAGAGCCGGCAAAAACGAGCCAGCGGAGAAAGTTTCGGTGACGATGAATTAACCACCGGTGATTACGAAAAGGAAACGTTAGCTAATTCGCGTGCTCGGGATTTAAAACCAGGAATTAAGAAAGACAAAGCCCCATCCTCTGCTCCCAAAACAGCCAAACGTTCCCCTGGTCACGGGAGGGGACCGCGAGGAGCGCGCGGGCAAATGCGCGAACAGATCAAGCAGGTTGCCGAATCTCAGTTCATTGCCCGCGGCTATGACGGCACTACGATGCGTTCGATTGCTAAAGGGGCGGGTTGCGACCCCGCAATGGTCAGCTATTATTTTCGCTCTAAACAGCGGCTATTTCGCGACTGTTTCGACCTTCCGCTAGATCCCTTGGAGCAAATTCTGCAGTTATGGGAACCTGGGTTGGAGGGGATAGCCGACCGCCTACTTGATTTCGCCTTCACTCTCTACGAGGAACGCCTCACCAAAGATCGAATGAAAGCCCTGATGCGCGCACTTATCACTGATGCGGAAACCACCCAGCGGTTTCGCAGCTATATCCGCGATAATCTACAAAAAGGGGTAGTCCAACTGCTCGATTCGCTTGCCCCCTATCTTCCTCCGGCACAAAAAAGGCAGCTAGAGGTACGCTTCCCGATGCTGATTGAGATTTTGATGTCCATGATTTACGGGGTAGCAACGATGCGTTATATCGTGCAACTAGAGCCGGTAGCCTCCATGGAGCGCAGTGAATTACAGAACCGCCTCGCCCCCATATTGCAAACCCAAATAAACAACCTGGCTCGGGAAATCTTCCCCACGCTAACGTCCAGCTTCCCGGAAAGTAACGACCAAAACCCGGTTTATTAGGAGTAATCTTTTATATTCAGAAAGGTCTGATTAGCTCTGTCATATTTCATAAACCCTCAAGGAGGGAGCTGGCAGCTTGCTGACATCGTAGAATGCGTTTTACAGATTATCCTCGCTATCCTGAAAGGGTGATGCAAATACTCGCCTCTTCTCCCCTATTGACCCTATTTTTAGTAATCGCCCTGGGAACTCTATTCGGTTCGATACCTTTCGGTCCCTTAAAGTTCGGTGCTGCCGGAGCCTTATTCGTAGGTCTCGCCGCTGGCGCCCTCGACCCAGCGCTCGGGGAAAACCTTTCCCTGGTATCTGCCATCGGCTTGGCACTTTTTGTCTACACTATCGGCTTATCAGCGGGCGCTTCTTTCTTCCGCGACCTGCGCAAACAAGCACCTCTTTTGATTGGGGCAGTTGCTCTGCTTGCCATATATGCCTTGATCGTGACCTTCGGCGGCAAAGCCTTGGGGCTTAGTTCCCCGCTACTGGGAGGAATGTTCGCCGGTTCGCTAACTACCACCCCAGCTCTAGCAGCCGCGACCGACGCTGCCGGAGGAAGCGCCCAGCCCGCAGTAGGATACGCGATTGCCTACCCGGTGGGGGTAATCGTAACCATGGTGGTAGTGACAGCACTCATGCGGATAAAACTTCCAGCGAAAAATGACCCAAACCCGGCATCAGCGGCCGGACTTTTTACCCAAACTATTCGGGTAGAAAACCCGATGAGAATCCAAGAAATACCGGGGATTGCCGAGGTCGTGGGGTCTTCGGAAGGCGGGCTACGGATTTCCTATCTGCTGCGGGACGGCAAAATGCAGGTTGCCCACCCCGATGGGGAACTAAAAGCCGGAGATTTAGCTTTCCTGGTTGGCATTCCGGATGCGGTTAAAACCGCTGGAAAAACCTTAGGCACGCCAATAGGGGAAGACATCTCTGCTGACCGGAAAGATATAGATTTCCGTCGCTTCACAGTTTCCAACCAGCGTTTAGTGGGGAAAAAAGTTGCAGAGCTGTTCTTACCGGCTCGTTTTCAATCACTCCTAACCCGCGTGCGCCGAGCCGACACCGATATGCTTGCCACTGCTGAAACCCGCCTGCAAATGGGGGATCGGGTATTAGTTGTCTACCCAATAGAACGGTTAAACGATATTGCTAAAACTTTCGGGGATTCGGAACATAAAATCTCTGCCATCGATTATCTGCCATTCGGACTCGGGATTGCCGCCGGGGTGGCACTTGGACTCATCACTATCCCCCTGGGTTCTCTCGGCTCACTCGCCTTAGGCGCCGCGGCTGGTCCGCTGGTAGTGGGATTACTACTAGGGCGCATTGACCGGTTGGGGCCATTAGTATTCTCCCTGGCGCCCTCGGCAAATAATATGTTGCGACAAATGGGACTGGTGCTATTCCTGGCGGCAGTAGGTTTATCATCTGGACCAGCCTTTGCCAGTAGCGCCTTTTCCCTTACCGGAATAAAAATCGGGCTATTGGCTGCTGCCGGTATAGTGCCAGTGCTGGTGGCATTCTGGCTGCTCGGAAAATTCTTAGGGCTTTCTACTGCCCGGATGGCGGGGGCAATTGCCGGTTTCGTGGGGCAGCCGGCAATCCTCAGTCACGTACAGAGCACTATCCCCGATGAGCGCTGCGAATCCGGATATTCTGCCACCTTCGCCCTCGGGATTATTGCAAAAATCGTGCTAGTACAAATCGTAATGGTGCTTTAGCTTAATGACCAGTATCAGCATAATTCATTTGTAACAGGTAAACTTCTTGCCGCAATGCATCAGCCAAATCATCACTGAGAGTACCGTCTTCCCGTAAATCCTGAATACAGCCCAGTTGCAGCCGCAAGGACTCTTCTTCTAAGTCATCGACTTTTGCCTGCAAATCATTACGGTAAGAGCGCGAATCATTCTTCAAAACTTTAACTATCTCTTGGTGATCTTCCAGCAGATAGCTAGCAACTTGACGCTCCAAATCGTCGGTGGTGCTTTGACGGGCACGCAAATACTTGATGGCTTCCTCTTCCATGCGTAAACGCATCGCCCGCATCCCATTAGGATTCTCGACTACCGGGACAGAACCAGACCTTAACCGCATCTTCTTGAACCAGTCCCCTAAACGGTTACGCAGAAACTGACCAACACCGCGCAAGCTTTTCCCAGGATGATGCGCGGTAGACTGCGAACCCGACAATAGTAAGGAGCGACGTAAAACTTTGCGCATAGCCACTACTACCGCTTTATCTGCCTGCCCAGAATCCGCGATTTCATCGAGTAGACGCATCTGGTGACGAATAGTATCAATCCGAATCTCACGGAAAAGATTATGAGAATGAGAAGAATCCAAATCCTCATTAATTTGGCGGGTCAAACGGGTACAAACCACCGTGACCGCCAAAGGGGAACGCGGCGCGAACTCTTCCCGCAAAATCTTGATTACCTGCTTCTTTACCCGGGCACGTGCCTGATGAAGCTCGGTATCATCAGGTATTTCCGGAGCAGGAGTAAGCAAGGGGGTCAAGAAATTAGCCATTAGCAAAGTCAATAAAATAACGCCGGAAGCAATAAAGATTAACTCACCGCGGGCAGGAAACTCTTTTCCTCCCGCCGTCACCAGTGGCAAAGTGAAAGCAATCGATAAGGTAACTGCCCCTTTAGGTCCAGCTAACGTGGTGACCAGGGAATTTTGAATAAGTTTGAGAGTGCTAACCTTGCCGCCCGCAAAAACCTCTGTAAACTCTATTGAGGATTTGTCCCGTCGCTGCAAACGCAGGTAGTAGCGCCAATCGAAAAGCAAAACCCATACAAAACGCAGCACTACACTGAGGGAGGTTATCGCAAAAACTAGCCCAATTAGGGATAACGGATTAGAATTTTCACGCCAAGTACTGTTAAACACCCCCGGGATTTGCGTACCCAACATGATGAACACAATCCCGTTGAGAATAAACGCGACGACTTCCCAAACCGAACCGGACACCAGACGTACCCGAGCAGCAAAAGCACTCGTCCTCTGCGGAAGTAAAGTAACCAAAAGACCACCGGCAACTACCGCTAAAATCCCCGAAACGTGTAGCTCTTCGGCAATAATAAAGAAAACGAAAGGTGAAAGCAGTTCAAAAGTCACATGGAAAACCGTGGACTCTAGCCCAATCCCCCGCACCGCCTTGAGTATCAGCAAAGATACAATCCCCAGTAACACCCCGAGAGACAATCCCCCCAAAAACGAAACCGCAAAAGCTCCGGCCGCATTTGGTGAAAGAAAAAGCACTAGTGACGGCGGCCGCCACCGCGAACTGAAAAGAAACAATCCCGGAAGCATCATTAATCAGGGCTTCACCAGCTAACAAAGTGCTTTGCCGCGAATTAAGTTTTACCGTTCCCGACAAGGCTCCTACTGCAACCGCATCGGTCGGCCCCAACGCCGCCCCCAATGCAAAAGCCGCCGTAAGCGGGATTGACGGCTCTAAATAGTTCAAGAAGAAACCCACAGCTAAACAACTGCAAATGACTAAGCCAATCGCCAGATTGAGCACTGCCGAAAAATGCCGATAAAGCAATCGTTTAGAAACGTTTCGGGATTCATCATAGAGCAAAGGAGCAATAAAGAGCACCAAGAACAGCTCGGGATCTAAACTAAATTCAAGAGGTCCGCTGATAAAAACGGCCATTAGCAAACCAATCCCGATTTGCACCAACGGCAGAGAGACTCGCGAAATCATCTGGTCAAGGACTGACGAAAGCAGCACAAAGCTCAAAACGACCACTACAAAGTGCAAAGTTTCCATTCTTTAGCGTCCCTAGTCTTTTATTTTCAGTTTTGATAAGTTCAGCCCCACCACCCGCTATATAAATCCTCTATGGATTCAAAAGGGCGAAAATCAGGCTTTTCGTTGCCAGCAGCTCCAGCAGTCAGCTACCCCCAGGTAAGCGAAGTAGCTGTCTAGCGAGCTATTGTGCGGTTACATCCGCAGGATTAATTCTACCAGCTGGAGGAACACCCAGAATTTCGCTACAGGAACGCAAATCTTCATCCATTCGCGCAAGCAGTTTTTCTACGCTCTCTAGTTTCAGCATCGGACGCAGATGAGCAATAAAATCTATCGCAACTGGTTCATCATAAAGATTAAGGTCGGCCCGCCCTAACACATGAGCTTCCACCGTAACCTTGTCCCCAGAAAACTGAGGATTAGTACCCACCGAAATCGCGGCCGGTAAATGCTCAACCGCGTTAGTGCCAGGAACTGAACGTATCAACAGCCCCGCGTAAACCCCATTAGCGGGAATCACCAGTCCGGCAGTCTGCCCCAGGTTAGCGGTGGGGAAACCAAGCTGACGTCCTCGTTGAAAGCCCCGTTCTACGATTCCCCGCAGCCGGTAGCTGCGCCCTAAAATCTGGGCGGCGCCCTGAACGTCTCCCCTTGCCAAACATTGACGCACCCGCGTGGAGGAGTAACGTCGCGCTTGAGCGTCAGTAATATCGGCAACCTCAATCACCTGAAAGTCCTGTTTACTGCCGGATTGACGCAAGGTTTCAATATCCCCACAGTTATCGCGGCCAAAACGAACATCTTGTCCCACCACGATTTCTTTTAGATGTAAACCATCTACAAAATAGCTATCAATAAACTGTTGGGGAGTTTGATTAGCTAAATCGCGAGTGTAGGGTACTACCCAGGTGGCATCCAGCCCTAGAGCAGCTAAAGCATCTAGCCGATCTGGGAGAGGTTGAATTAGGGCGGTAGGGTTGGTCGGGTTATGAATAACCGAAGGGTGCGGGGAAAAGGTTACTGCCACCGCATATAGCCCGTCTCGTTTCGCCCTGGATACTACAGTTTTAATAATCCGAGTATGCCCCTTGTGTACCCCATCGAAAATTCCGATAGTGGCTACCGTGCGCTCGTTAGTTTCCAGGTGGGGAGGACGTGTCCAGATTTGCACAGTTAGCTACCGTTTTTAGTTACGCCTAGTTCTGGACGACCATTTGCTGGTACTCCTAGCTCACCGGTGCGTTTTTCTTCCGCAGTTTTTCTGCTTTTGCCTTTACCTCCGCAGCCGCAGCCACAGCCACAGGTTTTCTTGGCATTGTTTCCGATGTTTGCGGTATTTTCGTCTTGGCTCATGCTTCTCCTTTAGCTACTTTGCAAACTTAATACATTTCGCCCTGAGGCTTCCACTGGCTCAGCCAGCAGCGATAATCACGATATACCAAATCAAGCAGATATAGTTCTCTAAAAAGAAAACTCACCTACCTGCAAATTTTAATATCAGTAACTAGCTTTTAAACACTTTGGCAATTAGCGGGTTTTTCTCACAGTAGTCATTTAGGAGCTTGCGAGCCACCAATACCGAATCTACTAATGGATGGGAAGCGAAAGCACGCCAAGCCTTGGTTTTATCCCCTTCCATAGCAGCATCAATAACCAACTCTTCACATGCTTTAACCGAAGTTATCAGACCCAGCTCTGCCCCAGTAACCGGGGCTACTTTCTGAGGGTGAACACCGCTACCATCGACCCAACAAGGAACTTCGACCACGGCTTGTGCATTTAGCTCAGGAATCAGCAACGGAGTTTCTACGCAATCCCCATTACCGACATTAAGAATCATTCGAGCTGGAGTATCCAGAGTTAGTGCTTCCATAATTCCCAGAGCAACTTCTTGGTAGCCGCCTCCAGCAATATCTTCTGCACGCCTTCCAGCCCGTTTGTCTGGGTCTCTCGATTCTGCCATATAAGTGGCTTCTCGCTCATTATGATATTGATTCCACAGCTGCCAAGCTTTCTGCGGGTTTTTTAACACGTCTCGATAAAAACCGCTTTGCTGACTGTTAAGAAATTCCCCTCTGGTTTGCGCCCCATTTTTAATACGGGACAGTGATTCGCGATTTAAATAGTAATAGTAAAGATATTCATTAGGTAGCTTCCCAATTGCGCGAATCCAATCTCCCCCTATAGTGCGAGCCTCCTCCATATAATCCAGTAATTCGTCGTCCGCGAGCAATCGTGGAAGCAAATCTTCCCCATCTTTTACCAAGGTCCGCAGCCAACCAAGGTGATTTAATCCCACATAATCAAATTGCACATCCTCTTGGTTTACCCCTAAAGCCGCGCAAGCTCTGCGCATGAGACCGATTGGGGTATCACAAATACCAATTACCTTATGTCCCAAGATTTTTCGCATCGCTTGAGTGATAATCCCTGCCGGGTTAGTGAAGTTGATTGTCCAACTTTCCGGTGCAACCTTTTTAATAGTGCGAGCCAGCTCTAGGGCTGCGGGGATAGTACGGAGGGCGTATGCATATCCACCGACACCAACGGTTTCCTGACCTAGAACACCATGCCCCAAGCCAACCCGCTCGTCAGTAATGCGACCACAAGTTCCCCCAATCCGCATGGCTGAGAATACAAAATCAGCATTGATAAGAGCCTCAGACAGATTACAACAAGCTGAAACCGATGGACTGATCGAGCGATCTAAGAACCCTGACCCTCTCAAAACCGCCATGATTGCATCTGTACGTGCGCAATCAACATCATATAGAACAACTTCATCTACTCGGAGTTTTGCTTCCGGGCTGCTTAGAACTTCTATAACCTGGGGTACTCGAAAACCGCCACCCCCAATGATTACTAACTTCATGCAAAAATCACCTCTATTTTTTTAGTTTGTTCAGGAAGTAATGAACTATCAGCACTGGTTACCAATCCGGTCATGTTCTCTATGTAAGTAACATTTAACAAGCCAGATCCCGGGAATTTATCGGTAGCAGCTAATAGGTAAGTATTTAGCGAATGTTCCAAAATACTGTGTTTAATGGGTACTTCAATACCGGTAGAATCCAATACCATCCCATCGGATCTCACGCCAGAAGTTCCTAGGAAAGCATAATCGGAAGTAATTTGAGAAAGGGCATTTTCCGGAATATTTCCCACTAATGAACGGTAAGACTGACGCAGCACTCCCCCAAGAACAATAAGTTCCGTTTGGGGAGAGTCTCGTAATTCATCAACTACCGCCAACGAGGTAGTAATCACCGCTAACTCTCGACCACGAAGTTCTCTAGCTAATGCCGCACCTGTGGTTCCAATATCAATGATTACGGTCGTACGATCCGCTATTAACGCCGATGCAGCTTTAGCGATACGTTGCTTTTCATCATGAGCATATGCCGCAACCTCAACGAAAGGGTTTACATCAGATTCGATAACACCGCCACGAACGCGAGTCAGCATCCCTTCACGATCAAGAAGTGATAAATCTCGGCGAATAGTGGAATCTGAAACCTGTAGATGGTTAGCCAACTGGGAAATGGTCATATTCCCGTTTTTTTTGACGATATTGGCAATTTGCATCCGGCGTTGATGTGGCAACATGACTTAAGTTTACCCCACTTTCTTTCAATTTTGCGCAACTTTACGCAATTTCTGTCAGTTTTTGTGCAATAATAGCCACATGCGTGATTTATCAGGCTTCTTGAAGCAACACAACACTGCCTCCAAGGCGACACACGTGATAACCGCTGGACCACTATTTCTTGATTTAAACTTTACCGGTCTTAAAGCTTTCCCGAGCCTAGGGCATGAAATCTGGTCGGACTCTTTGGAATGGGGACCGGGTGGAGTAGCCAACCAAGCAATAGCCTGCGTTCGGCTGGGAATGAGCGTCGAAATATGCAGTTTTATCGGCAATGATTTTCTAGGAAACATCTGCAAACACGCACTAGAAACAATGGGAGTAGATATGAAATACTCCCAACAAAGGGAGCATCAAAACTTAACAGTTGCTCTCCCCTATCAGGGAGAACGCGCCCTGATAAGTCACGGAATGCCGTGCACCCCACCTCTTCCCCCATTGACCCGTCCACCAGACTTCTTATCTATCGGACTGGCAGATGTTGCCGCAAACTCCAAGCAAATTAAATCTTGGCGTGAGCGCGGAACCAAAGTTATAGCCGATGTTGGCTGGCAAGACACCGAGAATCCAGACTTAATCAACACAATTAACGAGGTGGACATCTTTGTACCCAATAGCGAGGAAGCATGTGCACTTACTGGGCTCAACAACGTTAGTCTCGCTGCTAATAAACTAGCTAGCCTGGGTACAGATATTATCGTCACGCAGGGAAACGATGGAGCTTACGTTCACTCCCGAAATAATCAAAGATATGATTTACCGGCTCCAAACGTCTGCGTTAAAGACACCACCGGAGCAGGAGACACTTTCACTGCCGGTCTAATCTGGGCATTAAGTGCAGAGCTCAACCTGGAAGATGCAGCAACCATTGCTATTTATATAGCTAGCTTACAAACCACTAGAGCCGGCTCAGCTCTGGCTGCCCCCACACTTGGAGAGCTAAAAGACTTCTATCAAACAATAAATCATTAACAGAACAGACACCGAAAGGATATGCAATGAAGCATTGGCAGCACGCTGCGGCAATAACTGCGATGGCAGCACTCAGTATCGGAGCCCTTAGTGGCTGCGCACCTCAAAAGAGTAGCGAATCTAGCGAGCAGAAGACTACAGAAATAGTCACTGACATTTCTAAGCTACCTAAACAGACTTTAACAGTTTGGGATCAAGAAAGTCGTGGAGGACAAAACGAGCAAATAGAAAAACTGAACAAAAAGTTCCAAGAAAAATACCCAAATATAACAATAAAACGAGTATCGAAATCTTACGATGACCTGACCACCACCCTCGCTCTTGCGCTATCAGGTAAGGACGGTCCTGACGTTGCGCAAACAGATAACGCCCGTTCTATGATGGGCAAATTTGTTAGCGCGAAACAATTAGTTTCCCTAGAACCATGGTCAAAAGCCTACGGCTGGGAGAAGAACTACTCCAAAGACATATTGGGCTATGCGCGATACTCTACCGATGGCAAAGACTTCGGTACCGGAAACCTATATGGTCTTCCCCAAGTTGGCGAATCTGTCGGCATCTATTATGCGTCTTCAGAACTTAAAAAATACGGCTTGGAATCCCCCAAAACCTGGGAAGATTTCAACAAAGCTCTAAAAACCATTAAAGATAAGGGCGGCACTCCCCTCATGCTGGGCAACGTGGAACAGTGGCCCGGAATCCATGTTTGGGGAGTGGTTGAAGGTGCTAGCGAAAAAGCCGACACTATCCGTACCCTAGGATTCGGAAACAAGGGAGCTAGTTGGAAAACCGAGGGAAATAAAAAAGCTGCCGAAACCTTAGCTAACTGGGCAAAGAGCGGGTATTTCAACGAAGGCTATAACGGCTTAGATTATGATTCCGTCTGGCAGTCTTTCAGCAAAAAAGAAGGAGTATTCCTGATAGCAGGTTCCTGGTTAGCGCCTGATTTAAAAGCAGCTATGAAAGACGATGTAAAGTTCATCCTTCCCCCAAAGAGTGAGAACATGGACAAAATACAAACCACCGGAGGAACTGGTCTGCCGTTCACTATCTCCACCAAAGCAAAAGACAAGAACGTTGCTGCTGCTTATATTGATTTCATTACTAACCAAGACGCGATGAAAGTACTATCCGAAACCGGCAATGTCCCTATCAACAACACTGCAAGTTACCTAGGAGATAAAACCGATATCACCGCGGATGTCCTAAAAGCTTTTGAAGAACTGACTACCAAAGGCAATGTCCTTCCCTATATGAACTATGCCTCCCCCACCATGGATAAAGACTTGGGTGCGGCACTACAAAGTTTATTAGCGTCAGAAACTACCCCGGAAAAATTTATAGAGACGATGGACGCTCACTATAACAAAGCCATACAACGGTAAACACAACTGTCAGGTTTGGGAGTTGCTGCTTGCAGCTCCCAAACCTGACAATTCCCTAGGAGATGATTCCCATTGAACCAGCATCACCAGGAGAAAAAGCACTTAAGACGCGGCAGCGAGTTTAGCGCCTGGGCACTTTTAGCTATCCCAGTTATTTTCTATAGTCTTTTCATGCTTTACCCCATAGTCCGGGTCTTCGGTTTTTCTCTCTACGAGTGGGACGGATTATCGGATCCGAAATGGGTAGGTATTGACAACTACCGCCTTTTATTCTCAAATCCGGTACTGTTATCTTCGTTCACACACGCAATAATTCTGATTATCTTCTACGCCATAATCCCTCTAGTTATGGGAATGCTGCTAGCTTCTCTTCTAATTCGAGGTAAAGCTCCCGCCACTGGTTTTTTCCGAACAGTTATGTTCCTACCGCAAGTAATAGCTATGGTGGTTCTAGCAATAGCATGGCGTCAGCTTTATGCCCCAAACGGACTGGTCAATTCAGCTTTACGTCTTATAGGTTTAGACACTATTACTCGCGGTTGGCTCGGGGACTTCAAAACGGCGCTCATCGCTGTAGGGTTCATTGGCACCTGGGTCTCGACCGGCTTAGTCACGGTTCTACTCATGTCAGGTATGACCAGAATTCCCGAAGAATACTATGAAGCTGCACGGGTTGATGGAGCAGGACCTATTCGCCAATTCTTTTACATTACCGTTCCGGGAGTACGTGCAGAGATTGTTGTCTCCTTAACTTTAACCATTATCGCAGCTCTAAAGACTTTTGACCTTGTATATATAACTACCTCCGGAGGCCCGGGTTCATCAACTTCCGTTCCCTCCTATGAGGTCTATAACCATGCGTTCCGTCTCGGAGAGGTGGGAGTAGCTTCCTCCCTAGCTGTTGTTTTAACTCTAATAATTTTCTTCATCAACTTAGGTGTAAACCTCATAGGAGAACGAGAGTAACCATGCATTCCAGGAAACAAAAAACACTTACTTTCATCTTGCTAACGGTAGCAACCATATTGACGCTAACCCCAATTCTCTATGTTGTTTATCTTGCCTTATCAGCGGAAAAGGTAGGAGATACCTCCTGGTTCCACCCAGAAAACTTCATTACTGCCTGGCATCAAGGACATTTCTCAGAATATATGTGGAATTCTTTCCGCATAGCGGTTGTAGTGGTCTTTATAGCCCTGGTTCTATCGATAATGAGTGGCTACGCCCTGGCAGTGTTAAAACCACGCGGCGAAAAAATCATTTTCTTTTTATTCTTACTCGGATTAATGATTCCAACAGAGGCAATCATTTTGCCGCTATACTATGATTTTCGCAGCCTGGGATTAACGGACACTATTTGGGCGGTTGCACTACCCCAAATCGCTCAATCCTTAGCATTTGGAACATTTTGGATGCGAGCATTCTTTCGAAACTTTAACCCCGGAATTATTGAAGCTGCCCGCATAGATGGCGCTGGGAACTTGCGTATTATGTATCAAGTTCTAATACCTTTAGCTATACCAGCTTTGGTTACATTAGTTTTACTAACCTTTATGTGGACGTGGAATGACTTTTTAATCCCACTCATTATGTCCCCGTCTGGAATAGTTATGACTGCTCCCCTTGGATTAGCGTTCTTCCAAGGACAATATACTCAAGGTTCAACCCTTCTGGCAGCAGGAGCCGTGTGGGTGGCATTACCAATGGTTATAATCTATTTCTGTCTCCAGCGGTTCTTTATCTCTGGAATGGTTGATGGCGCAGTTAAGGGATAATCTACGAGCGGAGATTTAGGACGCTGCGCCAGGAGTTATCGCGAAGCCGCGCCAAAAAAGCTATCGAACCTTGAGCGTCAGCCAAGGCATAAATGGTATCTGGATTTGCGAAACAGCCCCCAATAGTTTCAAGATTAGCTGGCGGACGTTGCCCATAACCCAGAGCGGTAATAACCTCTACATTCACCGGACAAACCGGAAACATCCTCGCGCAGATTTCATCAAGATTAACTACTGGCAACTGCTGTTCATCGGTAACTAGACGCGATAGTTCCTGCAGGTTATAGACAGGAAAAGCAGAATCCTCCGCCTCATTTTGGGTAGAATCTAGCCCAAAAAGACCAACCCTAACCCGCCGCAAACCCCTAAGATGCGCCCCTATACCCAGTTCATTACCCAAATCTCGCCCCAAGGCACGAACGTAAGTACCAGCCGAACACGTCACCCGAATATCCTGATAAACCACCCGGACCCCATCGAGGACGCCCTCTTCCGGTTGCCCAAGCAAAGTAAGCTCATAGATAGTAATCGGCCTCGCCGCAAGCTGCACATTTTCTCCGCTACGAATACGGTCAGCTGCCCTTCGACCTCGGATTTTTAAAGCCGAAAAAGCACTAGGAACCTGCATTACCTGCCCACACCAATGCTGCAATACGGTCTCAATCCCCGCTAAATCCTGTATACCAGCACCCCGTTTAGCGGTAATAGTTCCCTGCGCGTCCTCGCTATCAGTTTCCACCCCGAAACAAACCCGGGCAATATAGGTTTTCTTTAGCCCTTGCAGATATTGCAAAAGTTTAGTGCCTCGACCAAGACCAACAACTAATACGCCTGATGCCGCCGGATCCAAAGTACCGGCATGACCCACCTTGCGAGTAGCCGCGAGGCGACGCAGCCGGGCAACCACATCATGACTGGTAATCCCCAGGGGCTTATCAATTGCTAACACCCCATCACCAGCTGTGACTTGGGCGCGGGGAACTTCAATATCTGCTCCTTTTGGAGCAAAAGTAGGGTCAGAACTAAGTGAATCCACAGTCAAAACTATTCAACTCACCACTTCACATTTTGCGGTTACCAATAGCGTCCAGACCTTAAGAATTATCCGTGTCTGGAAAACTATCGGTATCAGCAAAACCATCTTCACCAGTCCATTCAGTGAAAGTAGGCTCTGCTTCTTGAGGTTCAAAGATTTTCTTTTCCCGAGGCTTACGGTAAGGATCTTCCTCCCCGGCATAACTAGCTGCCTGAGCCCCTTCACGCAGATTCACATCCGAGTCGAGGGCGCTGGCAAGGGTTTCTTCAAAACTGGCAGTCTGCTGCGGCAAAGCATCCAAAGTGAACTCGATACTGGGTGTCAAGCGAATACCAAGAGCCTTGCCGACCTCTGAACGAATCAGCCCTTTGGCACTGTTCAACGCTTTCGCGGTTTTTTCACGCTGCTTTTCATCACCAAAAACCGTGTAAAACACAGTAGCATGCTGCAAATCGCCGGTAACCCGACAATCAGTGATGGTAGTAAAACCAATACGCGGATCTTTAACCCGGCGTTCCAATAGCCTAGCCACCGTGGTCTGAATCCGTTCCTCAACTCTGCGCCTACGAGCCTGATCAGCCATGAAAACTCCTTCACCTAAAAGTGGCTTTTCGGGCGCAAACAGCTCGCGCCCGAAAAGCCGACCAGTAACGCTAATCGCGCGGTTTCTCTACCATTTCCCAGGTTTCGATATGGTCACCAACCTGAATATCTTTAATCGCTAAGGAAATACCACATTCGTAACCCTCGCGAACCTCAGTCACATCGTCTTTCTCGCGACGCAAAGAGGAAATCTGAAGTTCAGGTTCAACCACGATTCCGTCACGTACCAAGCGAGCCTTGGCGCCCCGCTTGATCAGACCCTCACGCACCACCGAACCGGCGATATTACCAAACTTAGAGGAGCGGAAAACCTGCAAAATCTCTGCCACACCCATCTGCTTTTCTTCATAAATGGGTTTGAGCATACCTTTCATAGCGCTCTCAACATCTTCAATCGCCTGGTAAATAACGTTATAGAAACGCATATCTACGCCTTGCGAATCAGCATATTCGGCTACGCGCTGCGCCGGACGCACATTGAAGCCGATAACTACCGCATTGTCTACGCTGGCCAGGTTGATATCGTTTTGGGTGATTGCGCCTACGCCACGGTGAATAATCCGCAACTGCACTTCCTCGCCCACATCGATCTTGAGTAGCGAATCCTCCAAGGCTTCGACCGCGCCAGAGACGTCGCCCTTCAAAATCAGGTTCAAAGTATCTACCTTGCCCTGCTCCAAAGCCGCGTTGAAATCTTCCAAAGAAATCCGTTTGCGACGTTTGCCCAGTTGGGCAGCGCGTTGCTGCGCTTGGCGTTTATCGGCAATCTGGCGGGCAGTACGTTCATCTTCTGCCACTAACAAAGAATCACCGGCTCCCGGCACACTGGTTAAACCAAGAACAGCCGTGGGGAAGGACGGACCGGCCTGTTCAACTTGGTTGCCGTATTCATCAAGCATGGCACGAACCCGACCATGAGCCGAACCCACCACAATCGAGTCCCCGACCCGCAAGGTACCGCGCTGCACCAAAATCGTAGCGACCGCGCCCCGCCCTTTATCCAGGCGAGTTTCAATCGCGACCCCGCGAGCAGCAGCATCCGGGTTAGCTTTCAGCTCTAAAGCAGCATCCGCAGTCAGCAGCACCGCTTCTAGCAATTCGTGAATACCTTTGCGCTGTTTAGCCGATACATCAACGAACATTACGTCGCCGCCATATTCTTCGGCCACCAGACCGTATTCAGTGAGCTGAGCGCGCACTTTATCCGGGTTAGAGTCAGGTTTATCAACCTTGTTTACCGCTACCACAATCGGCACATTGGCGGCTTGGGCGTGGTTAATCGCCTCCACTGTCTGAGGCATAACCCCGTCATCAGCGGCAACTACCAAAATCGCGATATCGGTTACTTCCGCCCCGCGCGCACGCATAGCGGTAAAGGCTTCGTGACCAGGGGTGTCAATAAAGGTGATTGCCCGGCGAACCTCGTCCACATCGATATTTACCTGGTAAGCACCAATATGCTGGGTGATTCCCCCATGTTCAGCGCCCACCACATCGGTATCACGGATAGCGTCCAATAGTTTGGTTTTACCGTGGTCTACGTGCCCCATAACCGTAACTACCGGAGGACGCGGCAAAGCGTCCTCTTCATCGCTTTGTTCCTCTTCGCGTAGGTTAATATCGAAAGATTCGAGTAGTTCGCGATCTTCATCTTCTGGGGAAACTACCTGTACCTGATAGCCCAGTTCAGAGCCGAGCGTCATCAAGGTGTCCTCGTCCAAGGATTGGTTCGAGGTTGCCATTTCACCCAAGGTCATCAGCACAGTTACCAAGGATGCGGGATCGCAATCAATCCGATCTGCCATATCGGCTAGTGAAGCCCCAGACCGTAGGCGTAAAGGCGTGGAACCATCCCCGTGGGGAACCTGTACGCCGCCAATCTTCGGAGCGGTTTGTTGCTCGTACTCGGCGCGTTTAGCCCGTTTGGATTTACGCCGTTTAGATTTCGAGGAACCGCCGCGACCAAATGCCCCCTGAGTGGCACCGAAACCGCCGCGACCACGGTTATTCATCTTGTGACCGCCGGGACGACCAGGACCGCCCGAACCGCCAGGTCCTCCTTGTCCGGCTGCACCGCGGCGCTGACCACGGGAAGGAGCCGGTTGATCCATCATGGGAGTAGTTGCGGAATGTGCCGGCATTACGTTGGGGGTTGCCGAGGACTGACGACGATTACCCTTTCCGGGGCGACCTCTTCCGCTGCTCTTACGCTGCCCTGAGGTTCCCCCCGGACGGGGCATTCCCTGTGAGGACGCGAACGGATTATTACCCGGACGCGGCCCGCCAGGACGAGGCATTCCCTGCGCAGAGGCGAACGGGTTGTTGCCCGGACGGGGCGCGCCAGCACGAGGTGCCGGTTTTGGCGCAGAACTTCCCGGCGATTTTCCGGGTTTAGGAGCTGGTTTAGGTCCACTTGGGGCAGATTTTGGTTTCTCTGCTTTAGGTGCTGGCTTTGGACCGGGTTTAGGACCCGGTTTAATTGACGCCGCTTTCTTGGCTTCCTCCGAGGGAGCTGGTTTGTTATCTTCCTTGGCAGTGCCGGCAGCTGCTACGGTTTCATTTTCTTGCGTTTTAGCTTTTTTAGCCGCTTTAACTTTAGCGGTTTTACTAGCGACTTTTTTCTTCGCTTCTTTAATTTTGGGAGCTGCTGCTTCTACCTCTACGGCGAGCTTGGCAAAATGCTCACGCATTTTACGCGCAACCGGAGCCTCTATTGTAGAGGACGCGCTTTTTACGAACTCTCCCGAATCTTTCAGTGCCTGCAGCACGACTTTCGAGGTGGTTCCGAGCTCTTTCGCTAACTCATGAACTCTAAGTTTCGCCACAATTCTCCTTGCTGGTCTGCCCAGCGAGGAGCAGACTATTGGTTTAATTGGCAGATCATCGCTGGTTGCTCATCGGGTGACCATCAGCTTCCAACCCTGCTTTCCTGTATCGGGTATCTACAGGGTGTAGATACCGGTAACCTTACTTTTAGAGTTCCTGCGGTGGTCACAATAAAGCACCGGTCAAGGCGAAAGCCCAGAACCGGTGCAGCCATTGCAACCAATGTCAGGTTCTACTTCTATACTAACGCTTTAGCTCAAAATACCCGAAGCCACCTAAGGGACAGGGAACAAAACTGTCGCTGTTTTAAGATTCTGGCTGCGGGTCTTCTAAATCGGTATCAGAGTGAATGTCAATCTTTGCTCCGGTTAAACGAGCAGCTAAACGCGCATTCTGCCCCTCTTTTCCAATGGCGAGAGAAAGCTGGAAATCAGGAACAACCACGTGCGCTAAAATATGCTCAGCTGGTTCAACCGTGACAGAGGTAACATGCGCAGGTGATAGGGCGTTAGCGACAAACTCGGCTACATCCTCAGAATAATCAATGATATCGATTTTTTCGTGGTTAAGCTCGTTCATCACGGCTCGAACCCGCCGCCCCATCGGTCCGATACAAGCCCCTTTAGCGTTGATATTTGGGCGGGAAGAGCTCACCGCAATTTTGGTACGATATCCGGCTTCGCGAGCCACCGATTCGATTATTACCTCTCCGGAGGCAATTTCGGGAACTTCCCGAGCAAATAGACCGCGCACTAAATCTGGATGCCGGCGGGACAGCTCGATACGTGGACCTTTGTCTCCGCGCATAGTTTTAACCACTACTGCCCGAATCCACTGACCGTGACGATATTTTTCCCCAGGGACCTGTTCGGTTTTCGGCAAAGCTGCTTCATATTCTCCGACTTTGACCACCACGGTATCTTTGTCGCCACCCTGTTGGATAATCCCCGAGACAATTTCGCCCTTTTTATCCCGGAAAGACCCTAGTACCTGGTCGTCCTCGGCTTCGCGTAACCGCTGCATAATGATGGAACGAGCAGTGGTGGTAGCGATACGTCCAAAACCGGAGGGGGTGTCATCGAATTCGCCAATCTTGTTGCCGTCCTCATCAATTTCGGCAGCCATGACAATTACGTGACCGTTCTTGCGGTCAATTTCTACCCGCGCGTCCGCTAATGCGCCGGGAGCATTGTGATACGCCTTTAGTAAAGCATCCTCGATGGCAGACACCAGGGTATCTAAACTAACGCCCTTGTCTGCCTCAACCATGCGCAGCGCGGTCATATCAATATCCATTGATGCTCCTTACGAGCCTTTAGAACCGTACTACCATCTGCGCGTGTTCAATATCTTTAAGGGCAATAACACGCGAACCGCTGGCAGTTTCCAGTTCGATTTCTTCAGTTGTTGTAGCCAATAGTTTACCCTCTTCACTGGCACTGTCATATTTTCTTACCTGAATATAGTGACCAATTGCCCGCGAATACTGGCGTTCGTCCTTTAAGGGGCGTTCAATTCCCGGAGTTGTGACCTCTAAGTTATAGCTAGCTTTAATCGGGTCTGCCTGGTCTAGATGTTTAGATATTGCCAAGGTAACGGCAGAAAGCTGATTTTCGAGGACGGGTCCAGGCCCTCGCGGTAAATCTACCGTCACTACTAAGCGGGTATATTTACCGGCTCTTTTTAGTGACACGTCCTCTAAATAGAGCCCTACCGCTTCACAGTCGGAGGTTAATAAGTCGCGGAGTTGTTGTTCTAGTTTTGTTTTTTCTTTCGTCATTTCTTTGCCTCGCTAATCTAGCATTTCAAAAATAATGTTACCCGTGGCAAACTTAATCTTGATGAGAAAAACCGGCATTGTTTCCTTAACCTTAATGCTCGCCGTTTCCTTGAGTATTTCCGGCTGCGGCGTACACCTTGATGATGGTAGCGGGGATACGGTTATTGCCAGCAAGGTTCAAATGGCTCGCTATCGCGCTAGCGCCTGCCAGGAGGCAATACAGGCAGGAATTGAACAAGTTTTTCAAGGCAGTCCCAATCTCTTAGAGTTCAAGAACCGTTTCGCTAATCGCAGTAAAGCTCTTGGTTCTAGATGGCCTAGCACCTCGGTGAAACTGAAAGGCAAGGCAAAGCCAGAAAATCTGCCCGAGCCCCTCCCCTTCCGTACTCCGGCAAATGCCCAGGCTTTGCTACAAAAAATGGTGGATTGTCAGGCAGATACATTAAATGACGGGATTATTCTTAGCGCCCTCGTCGCGCGGAGTCAAGATTCCACTCAGGGTGATAAGGACGAGGAAAAGCGGTTGCGCGATACTGCCACCTTGGCGAAAGTGCTGATCTCGGCAGGAATTGGGATGGGGCGGGACAATAAACAAATTGCGGCGACCGCGACCCAAACACTGCCTACAGCCCGCCCTAGTGAGCTTTCGCCGCTGCGTTATATAAATGGCAAGTGGAGTACCGATAAGTCCAGCCCGGAGGATAAAGGCAGCGAAAAAGGAACAAAACAGCCCTTAACCCAGGCGCAAAAGGTAGAACTGGAACGCATCATCGGGCAACTGGATTCTTTACGTTTTAATCTGGAAAAAAATGTGGCTCAAGGGGGCGAGATACAGCTAAAACGGCTGGTTTCTAACGCAATTACTCCTTTGCTTCGTCGTGAGCTTCAGGAACTGGTTAGCCAGCTGGGTTCCGATCCTCGGCAAGCAGCCTACCAGCCGTACCCTGGTCTTAGCGGCGCTGACAAGAAAGCAATCTCTCATGGTTTAACTCTTGCGCAGCAGCTACAAATTGATTTGGTTTCTATAACGCCCAATTTGCAGGATTTGGGGCTGATTCAAACGCTAAGCAGTTTAAGTGAGCTACAGGAACAGTTAGGTTTTGATTCTGGGGCTTTACCGGGATTAAAGGACGTGTCAGCAACAGTTAGTAGTTCCGTTTCCGTTAAGTAGTGCCTGCTAAGGCTAACTAGGATTTTTGGGAATTAAGTCGCTGTTGAGCCTGGGTAAATCCCAAGCTCACCACGTCAGTTACCGCGTTAGCTGCATTTATTACTGTCTCTTCAAGTAGAGCCTTTTCTGCTCGCCCAAAGGGGGATAACACATAGTCAGCTGGGTCTTGCCGAGGGTGAGGACGACCGATACCTATCCGTAAGCGGGCATAGTCTTTAGTTCCGAGGCTCTGAGAAATAGAGCGTAAACCGTTGTGACCGCCCTCGCCACCGCCGCGTTTTAATCGTAATTCATGGGCGGGTAAATCAAGCTCATCATGGATTATTAGCAGCTTAGAAGCGGGATCTATATTAAAAAACTTGACCAGTTTTGCGGTTGGAATTCCCGAAGTGTTCATATAGGAATCTAAAGCAGCAATATTGAAAGTCGATATTTCGCTTCCAGGATAGCCCAGATGGACGGTAGCCACTTGGCAGCCACTTTTATGGCGGCGTAGCTGGACTCCCTGACTTTCCGCTAGTTCTTTAATTACTAAATGCCCAGCGTTATGACGGGTATAGGCATATTTTTCTCCGGGGTTACCCAGACCAATCACCAGCCAGGATTCTTGCACTTTCGCTCCCTAACAACTTTAATTCTGTACAAAATTGGTTTCGGGGAGGGCGTCAGCCCTCCCCGAAAAGTATAACCAGAGATTATTCCTCTTCAGCAGCTTCTTCTTTTGCTGGCTCTGCTGCTGATTCGCCCTCGCCCGCTGCCGGCTCTTCCGGCATTTCCTCGGGCAGAGTAATCGAGAGTACGTCATGGTCACCGTCCAAAGTGGTGGTGACCCCGGCGGGCAGCTCTAGGTCGCGAGCGTAAAGTACGCGACCTTCTTCCCAGCCTTCAACGTTGATGGAGATTTCTTCCGGAATTTCTAGCGGGGATACCTCTACGGGCAAGTGGAATACTTCTAGGTTTACCACGGTACCGGGTGCAGATTCTCCCACGAGAACAACTGGTACTTCGACCTCTACTTTTTCATCACGGCGAACTTCTAGCAGGTCAATATGTAAAATATCGCGGCGTACCGGGTGGCGCTGAATCTCTTTGATAAGAACTAGATGACTCTTGCCGTCTACCTCTAGATTGATAATCGCGTTCGGGTTATCTTTGACAATTAGGAAAGCTTCGTGCCCTGGCAGATTTAGATGTAGGTTCTTTTCAAGGGTGTGACCATAAAGAACTGCGGGGATTAGCCCTAAGCGGCGTGCCCGGCGGGCAGCACCTTTACCAGTTTCTTCACGTAGTTGTGCAGTTAGTTTAGCTGCCATTATTTTTCCTCCTTAGGTTTACTGATATTACTGGACCCCGGAGGACGTGAGAAAACCTCACGGCCACGTCGATTACGGCACCTATTGGTTAATCAATACGCGCCCTCGCCGAGGCAACCTTGATTTAGCATATATTCCCAATCCGGGCGGGTAAAACCAAAGCCCGAAAAGGTCTGGCAACTCACATTTATTGCCAGAAAGTATTTTATCCTGCGGTTCTTTTAGATACTGCCGGTACTTTAATCCTGATCAAAGAGAGCAGTAACCGATCCGTCATCAAATACAGTCCGAATCGCACTGGCCAGCAGCGGAGCGATTGGTAGTACCGTCAGCTGCGGGAAACGCTTATCAGCCGAAATAGGCAGAGTGTCGGTAACGATAACTTCCCGCGCCCCACAGGTGGAAAGACGTTCAGCGGCAGGCGGAGAAAGAACTCCGTGAGTAGCAGCCACAATCACATCTTTTGCCCCCGAATGTAGCAGCACCTTTACCGCTTCGGCGATAGTGCCACCGGTATCGATTAGGTCATCTACCAAGACACAGGTTCGTCCCTCAACAGTGCCGACTACCCTATGAGCCACTGCCACATTAGGACGGGTAGTATCCCGGGTCTTGTGCACGAAGGCCAGTTCGCATCCACCTAACTTGTTTGCCCATTTTTCAGCTACACGGATACGTCCTGCATCTGGGGAAACTACCGTCAGGTTGGTTTTATCTACCCGACTCT
Source organism: Varibaculum sp. (assembly GCF_008661855.1). Classification (NCBI taxonomy): domain Bacteria; kingdom Bacillati; phylum Actinomycetota; class Actinomycetes; order Actinomycetales; family Actinomycetaceae; genus Varibaculum; species Varibaculum sp. Next base: position 49,027 of record NZ_RPZY01000057.1, on the reverse strand, counting down.
TCACATAGTCAATCAGTACTGGTTGTGCATAGAGATGATCCCAAGGCCCATCAAAGAATCCCTGTTCTTGGGCTGCGTGTAAATCTACGCTCATCAAGCGGTCAGCACCGGCAGTTTTGAACAGGTCGGCGATTAGACGGGCAGAGATGGGTTCACGTCCTTGGTGCTTCTTATCTTGCCGTGCATAGGGGAAGAATGGAGCCACCACGGTTATCCGAGCAGCCGATGCCCGCTTTAAAGCATCAACCATAATCATCTGCTCCATCACCCATTTGTTTAACGGGGTGGTGTGAGATTGCACCACATAGCAGTCTGCCCCGCGCACGGATTCAGAGAATCGAACATAGATCTCGCCGTTGGCAAAGTCGTAGGCGACAGTAGGAAGTACCTCGGTGTGTAGTTCCTCGGCGATTCCTTGCGCAAGTTCGGGGTATGCCCGCCCAGGCACAATCAGAAGATGCTTTTGACCTGCGGATTTAATCCCCGTCATGCTGTTTACCTTTCACTTTCTGGCCGATAATGCCATATCGTTATTTTGATTCTACAAGTCATTGTTTGCCTAGCGAGTCATTCCATAACGACAGTTAGATTCATCTGAAAAAATTGTTTTCCGTAAAAACTGTTCGGGGTGCATTTATCAGCAGATAAGACAATCGCTAAGGAGGGCGTGTTTTCCACTATTTGACCCCTTGCCGGTAGCCGGATTGGAAAAATAGGCATATCAAATGCCAGTTCCGCCCCCAGGATTCGAACCCGGCTCTCAAGGCACCAAAAGCCCGCGTGTTACCTATACACCAGGGCGGATCACTCCTCTATATTACACAGACAAAAATAATTTCCTAAAACCGCACTTGAGAACCGGTATATCTGCCCTATTTCTCCCCTTATTTCCTGATACCAGCCCAGAAGAGGAAAGCCTCCGCAAGAAAAACAAAAATGCAATGATAGAGGGGTGAGTAAGAAACGGCGAATGAGCGGAATTGAACGGCGGGAACAACTGATTGGTGTGGCCAGATCCATATTTGCAGAAAAGGGATTTGAGGCTACTTCCATGGAGGAGATTAGCGCGAAAGCAAAAGTTTCCAAACCGGTAGTTTATGAGCATTTCGGAGGCAAAGAAGGACTCTATGCGGTGATTGTAGACCGTGAAGTCCAACAGCTAGTTTCCGCCATTATCGGGGTGCTAGAGCAATCCCAGTCACCGCGAGCTATGGCAGAGGGAGCAGCACTTGCGCTGCTAGACTACATTGACACCCATACTGACGGATTCCGGATTTTGGTGCGTGATTCGCCCGCCTCCCAGTCTCGAGGCTCTTATTACTCGGTGATAGGGGACGTGGCTCAAAAAGTTGAGGCTCTATTAGCAGAGCACTTCCGAGACAGTGGCTTTCATGCCGATTGGGCACCGATGTATGCCCACATGATGGTGGGATTGGTCTCCCAAGTGGGACAATGGTGGCTTGATGAACGCAAACCTTCTAAACAAGAGGTAGCTGCACATATTGTTAATCTGGTCTGGTATGATCTGTCCGGAATGCGCAAAGATCCGCATTTGGTGACCGATTCTGCGAAGAAACTAGCTAGTTAGCCATTCCAGGCAGAGCAATCTCGCTCTCTAGGAGGCTATCTTCGGAACGCTTCTATCGATAAATCTTACCCACCCCAGGTAAAGCTAGAGCTAAGAGGATAGAGGTCGGCGGGAAACAATAGACCGTTCTCGCCACTTCCAGTAAACTTGGCTTGTGCTTGCAGAAAACTACCCCACCGAGGCTACTGACGAAGTAGACCGCATCATTTTAGCCTGGCAGATTGAACGCCCTGACCTTGATGTTTCCCCAATGGAAGTGTACTCGCGGGTAGCGCGCCTGGCACGCCATCTTGATTTGGCTCGTAAAGAGGCTTTCAGCGCCCAGGGGATGGAACCTTGGGAGTTCGATGTACTTTCGGTACTGCGCCGTGCCGCCTCGCCCTATTCCCTAACCCCGGGCACATTACTGCAAGAACTGCTGGTTTCTTCCGGAACTATGACCAACCGGATTGACCGTTTAGAAAAGAAAGGCTTGGTTAAGCGCACTCCCTCTCCGCATGATCGCCGGGCGGTATTGGTAACCCTAACCGATTTGGGGGTTACCCGGGTTGATTCGGCTCTCAAAGAGCTACTGATGAGGGAGTCTGAGCTACTAGCTCCCCTGGACGAGGACGAGCGGAAAACCCTTTCGGCTTTGCTGCGCCAGCTACTACTGCCCTTTGAGGGTACACCGGTGCGTCCTCTGCGCTAAGCACCTGCCTTCCCTACCCCACCCAATTACCGAAGCAGCTATTTTCCCCGTACGCTGAGCAGGTTAGCTAGTCTAGAATCTCGCTAAGACGCAGCCAGGTTTCTTCCAGTTCTTCTTCGTTAGCAACTAGCTGTGTACGAAGTTTATTTAGTTCTTGCAGGTGAAGCAAGCCTTGAGGGCTGCTATCGGCTGCACTTTCACTTAGCTGCTCATCAAGAGCTGCTAGTTGGGTTTGTACCTTGTCAAGTTTCTTTTCAATCGCCGACAGCTCTTTGCGGGTGCGATAAATCTCAGCCCCGCTTTTCTTAGGGGGTTTCGAGGAGGCTAAATTACCCTCGCCTTCGCTCTTTTTCTGCTCTCCCACACCATTACTAGCTACCCCGTCTGATTGCCGGGCAGCGCGCATTTGTAGATACTGCTCCACCCCTCCCGGTAACGCCGCCAAGGTTCCATCAGCCAGCAGCGCTACCTGCGAATCTGTTACCCGTTGCAGCAGGTATCGGTCATGGCTAACCACTATCAAGGTGCCGGGGAATGAATCTAAAAGATCTTCCAGTTTCGCCAATGTGTCGGTATCTAAATCATTAGTTGGCTCATCTAAAATTAAAACATTAGGTTCGGCTAGCAGCTGAGTAGCTATCTGTAGGCGGCGCATTTCCCCACCCGATAGTTCGCTTACCCTTGTCCAGGCGCGTTCTTTTGAAAACCCCAGTTTCTCAACCAGTTTCGTGGCGGTGATTTCTTTTTCTCCCCAAATAATCCGCTCTTTTATCTGCGAGATTGCTTCCACTACTCTAAGGTCGGGGTTCATCTGTCCGATTTGAGGCAACTGCGCCAAGGTTGCGAGCTGCACGGTTTTCCCCCGTTTGATTTTTCCACTTGTAGGGGTGAGTTCTCCGCTCATTATTTTCAGTAATGTCGATTTACCAGCCCCATTAACGCCGATTACTCCTACGCGCTGCCCTGGGTTTAATCGCCAGGTCACCTGGTTTAAGATATTTCGCGTCGATTCGGGATAAGAAAATGAAACATCTTCGAGTTCAATGACTCGTTTCCCTAAACGCACTGAAGCTAAGCGCACAAGTTCTACACTGTCCCTTAAGGGCGGAACGTCACTGATTAAGGCCTCGGCCGCCTCAATACGGAATTTTGGTTTTGAGGTACGAGCCGGAGCCCCTCGCCGCAGCCAGGCTAGCTCTTTGCGTAACTGATTTTGACGTTTTTCTTCCGCCACTTCGGCTTGCCGGGCTCTCTCCATCCGAGCCAGCACATAGGCCGCGTATGAACCGTCATATTCTTCAATATGTCCCGGTATTTGCGGACGACCGTTTCCTGAATCTGCGCCTGGAACCACCTCCCAAATCCGGTTGCAGACCGCATCGAGAAACCAACGATCATGGGTAATAACCACTAAAGCTCCTTTTCCCGAGCTGAAACGGTTATTCAGATATTTAGCTAGCCAAGCTACGCCCTCGACATCTAAATGGTTAGTGGGTTCATCTAAAGCAAGAATCGGCGCATCTTGCCCTAAAGTTCGTGCAAGCACTACCCGGCGCGCCTGTCCCCCTGAAAGTTCCCCACAGCTAGTCTCCATGTCCACATCGGACAATAATCCTTGGTCTATGGCTCGCAAATGAGGTTGAGATGCCCACTGATAGTCAGGAATATCTGCATGAACCGCCTGTTTAACACTTAAAGCGGAATCTAGAGTTTCCTGTTGTGACATGGCAGCAAAACTGATACCGGGCGCATAGGTTACGCTACCGCTATCTGGCTGCTGCTCACCACTGAGCAGACGAAGCAGGGTGGATTTGCCGGCTCCATTTGGTCCGAGAATACCAATCCGGTCAGCGGGGAAAAGGCTTATGGTTACTCCCGCCAAGAGTCGGCGCGGCCCTGCCAACGCGGATACGTCTTTAGTTCCAGCTAGGAAAGTTTTCACGCTAACCAATGCTCTCTATCTAGGGGACAGGCGGGGGTCGAAAAAGTAAGCGGCAGAGCATAGGAGACGGTATCTAGTTTCGCTAGTTCTACTGCCAGGGCGCGCGCGTGCGAATCGGTTTGTACTAAAGCAATCACGGTAGGTCCAGACCCAGAAATAAAAGCCACCGCTCCCTGTTGTTTGGCAACTTCTAGGGTTAGTGCCAGCTGCGGCATGAGTTTGATTGCTGGATTTTGCAAATCATTTTGAATCAGCTGCGCAAGAGCCGGCAAGTCTGCCTGATAGAGAGCTTGAAGCAGGGAATTTAATTCCGCCAAATTCGGTAATTTTTGCCGGAGACAATCACTTTTATCGTATTGCCTAAATACTGCGGGGGTAGCAAGGGTGTTAGGAGAAACCGCGGCGACTACCGACAGGGAGTTCGCTGGCGGAAGCGGGGTAATCCGGTCTCCGTAGCGGTCTGCAAAACAGGTTCCCCCATAGAGCCCAAATGGCACATCTGCCCCTAGTTTTGCCCCAATTTCAGCTAATTGGTGACGAGAAATCCCGGCAGCTAAAACCTGGTTAGAAGCCAGCAGGGCCGCAGCCGCATCGGCTGAACCCCCTGCCATACCCCCGGCTACCGGCACTTGTTTCTCGATACTGATTTTTGCTCCCCCCTGGTAGCCACACTGCTCCGCTACCAGCAAAAAAGCGCGGGTTGCGAGGTTATTTTGTACCGCCAACCCGGTTAGTGCTTGTTGGTCGCGGTCAGGACTATAACCAACCGCTCCCTCAGGAGCATCGAATTTTATGTCAATATCGAGACCTTGTTCTTGTAAGCTAACTGTTACTTTCTCACGCAGATTAACCGCTTGAAACAGAGTAGACAGGGGATGGTAGCCATCATTTGCCCTGGTAGCTGCCAAAAATAGGTTGATTTTGCCGTTGCTTACCGCTTGGGCTTGCCTGGCAGAGGCAGTTTCGGCAGCTGGAAGGCTTGGCTTTGAGGGCGCAGCGGGCGCGGACGCGGGAACGCTGTTTTCTTCCCGCTCTAGGGTAGTTATATTGATACCGGTCTTATCCGGGATAATCGGAGTTTTTTCCACTCTGGATTCTAAAACGGAGCGTAGCTTGGCAAGTGCCACAAAGTTGCGAATAGTTAAGGTTTCTGCCCGACCGGTCGGGGCAATTCCCGCGGCGCGCAATAGGGGCGTTACTGCGAGAGGAGCTGCCCAAGTTTTCAATGAAGAACGCAGCATTTTCCGCCTTGACGCAAAGGCGCAATCAATGAGTTCAAAGACTAATTCCCGTTGCCTGCGCTCTGATTCTTGCGTGGTGAGTGTTTTTTCTAAGTGTCGGCTGATTTCTTTTTCACTGCTGAGGTAGCTTTTTTGCTTATCATCTTGAAAGTAAAGATTGTCGCTAGGAGCGCGAACGATTTCTACCAGCGCGGAGTCTACATTGGGCTGGGGATAAAACACTCGCCGCGAAATATCGGATTTCATGCGCGCCTTACCATACCAGGCGATTTTAACGCTGGGAACCCCATAAACTTTACTGCCCGGCGGGGCGCTAAGACGCACAGCTACCTCTTTTTGCACCATTACCAGCGCTCTTTTTAAGGAGGGAAAAACTGCAAATAGATGCAATAGCACCGGAACTGCCACGTTATAGGGAAGATTTGAAACCAGAATTTCGGGCAAAAAAGCCTTGCCAGGGTGATGCTCGCTTTCTGTCTGCCCGCTAGCTCGCCGTGCATCTAGCTCTTTGCCCCCCTCACCTGCGCTCTCTGACAGAGCCACTAAGTTCTCTAAATCTGAGGGGACTAGCTTCAAAGCGTCTTTATTTACCAGGTAGGCTCGCTCTAGAGATTGAGGAGCGTGACTAGCAATCGTTGCCGGCAAAAAAGCAGCCAAGCGAGAATCAATCTCGCAGGCAGCCACATTCGCCCCGACCTCTAAAAGCCCCAGGGTAAGAGATCCGAGTCCCGGTCCGACCTCCAGAACCTGCTCCCCTGCTTTCACCCCTGCTTCGCGCACAATTTTACGGATTGCACTGGGTTCGGTAACAAAGTTTTGTCCTAACTGTTTCGTAGGACGAATATCCAGCCTCTTACAGAGCTGGCTGACCGCATTAGGGGTCAAAAGCGTAACCGGAGGGTTTTTTTCCACCCCCCTAGCTTACTAGTACCAGCCTATACGTTCAGAATGATTCCAGGCTTCACAGGGACTGCCGTAGCGTCCTTGAATATAGCCGAGTCCCCACTCGATTTGAGTGGCAGGATTAGTACGCCAATCCGCACCCGCAGATGCCATCTTGTTTGCTGGCAGCGACTGAGGAATACCGTACGCTCCCGAGCTGCGATTTCTCGCTGAAGCATTCCACCCTGATTCCCGATTCCACAGTTTAACTAGGCAGGTAAACTGCCCCTCGGACCAGCCACGGGCAATAACTTTTTGGTGGGCGATTTCTTGCGCCTGTCCGGCGGGAACTACCGGTCCATAATTGGTGTCACCAGAATTATCTGCCGGTCCGAATCGCACAATTTTTGGTTCTGCCTTTACCAGGGTAGTTACCTGTTCAGCAGACTGAAAACTGACGCTGCCATCAACTTTTTCTACAAAAGTAGTTTTTGCGGTAACGCCCTGTTTTCCTTCGTTTTCTACAATCTCTTCTCCGGGTTGCAAAGTCTTGTCTTCTACTTTTTTAACTTCCGGGGCAGATTTTTCTTCCTTTTTCTCTATGCCCCGTTGCACCCGCGCGACTTTAATGGTTGCCGTATTTTGACTGCTTTGTTCAACGGTGACTCTATCTAGGTTCGACAGTTTGATACCTGCTGCTTGGGCTGCTGTTCGCGGGTCTGAACCCGGTTTATAGACTCCTTTAACCTCGGCATTGTCTACCCGGAAAGTTGTCTGCAATACTGGAGCATCATGGTGGGCAGTTTTCCAAGTAACCTGGGCATTTTTTGTTTCTTGGAGGACGACTGGGCGAGCGTGGACTATTTTGATTTTTTGGTTTCGGGAGATTTTTGTATCCAGGGCGGGACTCACTTGATCATATTTACCCACTTTAATTCCCATATCGGAAACCACTTGTTCAACTGTGCGATTGGTAGTTTGCATTTGACGGGTAGCGTCATCAACGGTGACGGCTACGCTTTTATATTCACTGGCTACCGCCGCTAATCCTCCCAGGACGATAGCTGTGCATATCCCGGCGAAAATGGCTGTTAGCTTCACCTGGTTGCGCCGATGTTTTCTGCTCACGTATACCCTCGCTGCACTAGATGGTAACCCTGGGAAATAAAACCCCCAATCAGAAATAACTGTAACCTGATTGTTACCAAATAGCTACCTGTTCGATATATTTCCTTAGTGGAATAAAACACCACCAGTCTACCTCGCACAATAGACTTTGTGAATAGATATTAACGTCCCGCTAATCTAGCGCCGTTACCGCCTGTCCATACACCTCACGAGTATTACTAAGTAGCTGGCTCACCAGTTCAGGTTCGCTTTTATCGGTGATTTCTGCCAGCTTTCGCACCGTCCAGGCAAGCATATAGGAAGCATTCGGCTGCCCCCGGTGCGGATGCGGAGTTAAATAGGGCGCATCGGTTTCCACCAGCAATAGCGAAGCTGGTATCTTTCGGGCAGCATCGCGCTGCCACTCGTTCGCATTATAGGTGACCGGCCCGGCAATAGAGGCATACCACCCCTGCTCTGCCAGTACCTGAGCCATTTCTTTGTCTCCACTAAAACAGTGGAAAACCGTACGCTCGGGAGCGCCCTCTTCCATTAAAATCCGAATAGTGTCGGCATGAGCCTCCCGGTCATGAATCTGCAATGGTAGATTCAGCTCTTTAGCCAGGGAGATATGCATTCTAAAAGCCTGCTGTTGCGCAGATTTTCCCTGCGCAGAAGTGCGAAAATAATCCAATCCGCTCTCGCCTATCGCAACCGCCTTGTCGCAGCCTTTTACCTGCTCATAAACTTCAGCTATCGCCTGTTCTAAGGAATAGTTTTCATGCCAAGGCTTCAGTGAATAGGTTTGCCCATCGGGCGCTTTAGCTACCACTTTCGCGTGCAAAGCGGCCTCATTCGGGTGAATAGCAAGCGCGCAAAATACCTGGGGATGCTGCTCAGTTAATCGCACTGTAGGCGCAAGCTCATCGATTTGACAGCCTGAAGTAATCAAGGCGCTAACCCCTACAGTTTTCGCCCTCTCCAGTTGTTCATCTAGACTCAGCCGTAGTCCCTCTACCAGGGGAATCTGTTCTTCCCACAGTGGCAAGTGGGTATGATTATCAACTATTTTGCCCGCCAAAGAGCTGGGCAGGTCTGGCCAGCCACGCCGTCTACGTGATTTCCCCATTTATCTAACGTCCTCCTCAATGCGGGCATGGATATGCACCTTCGTACCGCCCTCCTCGGGACAACTCCAATCAATAGAACCCTTAAGATTTGCACGTACCAGAGTGCGCACAATATGGGTTCCCAGTCCGCTAAGCGGTTTATCTTCTAAACCACTACCATTATCGCGCACCCAAACATCGAGCTCACTGCGTTCACGTTTAGCCTCTAAAACCACTTTCCCATCACGATTTGCCAAACCGTGCTCAACCGCATTAGCAACCAGTTCTGAAATCACCACTGCCAGTACCAAAGCTGTCTCGGCATCAATCATTCCGAAACTACCAACAAACTCAGTATCAACTTCTTGATCGGTTGCCGCCATTGCCGCCGACATTCTAAGTAGGCGAGAAATCATTTCGTCAAAATCTACGGTTTCACTGACCGTTTGCGATAGCTCTTCATGAACACGCGCAATCGAGGCAACCCGCCGTTCTGCCTCCCCTAAGGCTGTTTTAACCTCTTGAGAATCGGAACGACGAACCTGCAGACGCAAAAGCGCACAAACAGTTTGCAGATTGTTTTTCACCCGATGATGAATCTCGCGAATCGTAGCATCTTTGCTCATCAATTCGCGTTCGCGTCTACGCACCTCAGTAACATCTCTACACAACAAAAGTGCCCCCATTCGCTCGCCAGACTGCTCTAAAGGCAACGAACGTAAAGAAACAATACCCGAGGGCGACTCCACTTCTGCCAGCCAATACGCTTTCCCCATTACCACCACCGGCAAGGTTTCATCGACCTGGCATTGATCTTGAACCACCTCGGTTATTAGCTCAGCGAGAACCGCCCCGATAACCTCTTCCCGAACTCCCAAGCGACGTAGACAAGAGCGCGCATTGGGAGTCAAATCCAGCACTCTGCCCTCTGCGTCCAAATTAATCGCGCCATCAATCAGGCGCGGCATCCCGTGAGTAGTAGCTGCCGGCAGAGAAGCAGCCGGAAAACTACCTTGAGAAATCATTTCACAAAGCATATTCGCGGTTTTATGAAACCACTGTTCTTGCTGTTCAAAAACACGCAAAGACTGAATATTAACCTCTACAGTGAGGGCAGCAATTACCCGAGAGTCGTGACGAACCGGAACCGCATTGGCGATTACCGAATAAGAACCTGCCCAGCGCACTTCCGGAGTGGTAGGCTGCGAATCCGGAGCAAAGGCAGATTTAAGCATTCTGGAGCGCGTTGGCGAAGCCGTAAGCCCCACCACGTCATCAAGGTGGATAGTAAAACCAGATCCCGGACGGGTATGGGCAATCGCTACATACCGCCCCTGGTCATCTGGAATCCACAAAATCAAATCGGCACTGCCAATATCAGCTAAAACCTGCCAATCGCCCACCAACATATGCAGATGGTCGCTATCACTGTCCGATAAATCCTGACCGTACCGGCGAATCAGTTCCCTCATCCCGCTCACGGTTACCAGTCTATGCTAGGAGCGACATCGGCAAGTTATGAGGTATCCCTGAACGGAAATTCTATTGAGCGCTACTTTGCAGCCAACTTGCCGCTGCGTCCTCTTCCGCGCTAGCTAACAATTGCATCCGGGAGAGAATTTCCCGCTCAACTTTACCGCCGATAAACGGCAATTTGACTTCCAGTTTTCCCGAGAGGTGACGTACGGTTTCCTGCCGGTTATTTTCTGGATACTTCAGCTGACTATCTGCTTTGATTGTTACTGGAATACTAGCGATATTCACCTGAAAACTGCCTTCAGCTATTAGAGGAACAGCCGGATTATCCACCCAGGTTTCCACTATTTCTATTGCTAACTCTTCTGGAAGCAAGTGGGCATATCTTCCAAGTTCTTGCCAGGCGCGAGCTTTAAGGGTCGCCCGTGAAATATAAATACCCGAATCTGCTTTTTCAAGTTCCACCTCGCCAAGAAAAGCCGGGATTTGCCTGAAGCGAAACTTTAGAAAATCCGGATTGGTAAGCATCGCCCAAACCAGCTCTGGAGAGGACGGATACTGAATTTCCAGCTGAAAGTCACGCAAGCTATCTCCCTTTCTTTGGAGGCTCTGACACCGTTTAGGCTCGCTGTTAAACGCCCTGGAGACTAACCTAAAAGTATTAAGCAGTATTGATTGTATCCAGTTTTGACCATCTAGTCTGCCAGGAGTGAAAACAAAATGTTCAAGCGCCCAGATTTCAAACGCTTTCAGCCTCACCCGCGTTTGCCAAAAGAGCAGATAGCTACCACCGTCAAAGAGGTACTGCCTAAAATACGCCAGGCTTCAGACTTTGGACAAGTGCTAGATGCGGTACTGGATATTCCCAACGAACACATCGACAACAAGCTGTTAAAACTGGTAAACACCTACCCGAAAGCAGATGTTGCGCAGCTTGAAACCATTTTGACCAAGCAATATATCACTCGCACCGCCTACGCTTCCTCGGCAGTAGGAGCCGGAGCGGCAATACCGGGAGCTGGTACCGGGGTAGCTTTAGGGCTTACTGCCGGCGAGCTTGCTACCTACGCCTTGCAGACTACCACCTATATTTTGGCCGTTAGCCGTTTGCATGGTTTTCGCCCTGCCGACCGGGAAAAACGCCGCACCCTGATATTGTCTAGTCTCCTGGGAGAAGAGGGCGCTCGGATTGTATCCGATCAGTTGGGATTACGTTCTCTTAGTTGGGCACGCTCGTCCTTGAAAAACCTTTCCTCCCCCACAATAAGTCAGGTAAATAAGGCATTAATGAAGTATGCTTCAAAGAAACTCGCACATCGCAGCGCTGGCCGCATTGCCGGACGTCTTATTCCTTTTGGAATCGGAGCCGGGGTTGGATATTTATCTGGGAAAGCGGTCGCCAAACGGACAGTAGCGGGCGTACAAGCAGCTTTAGGGCAAATCCGGAACCTTTCCGCACAGGAATTTATGGTTGAGCTAGCACCGGTTATCAACATTGAAAGCCAGATAAAAGCTAGCGCCGGGCAGTAAAACTACCCCTACCAACCAGCTATTCCCAGCTTTATCCATTCTGCCTAAGTACTACCTGCGGCGAATACTCAGGCTTGGCGATCGAGCCGGATAGATTGCCGTTAAAATATGGGGTAACACTAGCGAAAGGTGAGGGCGTGTTAGATACACAATATGAAGATTTACTGCAAAAAATCTTAGAGAGCGGAAACCAAAAGGAAGATAGAACCGGCACCGGAACTCGTTCACTTTTTGGCGCTCAATTGCGCTATGACCTCTCAAAATCATTCCCCTTGATTACCACCAAAAGAGTTTTTATGCGCGGAGTCGCCGAGGAGCTTTTCTGGTTCTTATCGGGAAGCTCCAGTGTAAAACCGTTACAGGAAAAAAACGTTCATATTTGGGATGATTGGGCGAACGAAGAGGGCGAACTAGGACCGGTCTACGGAGTGCAATGGCGTTCTTGGCCAAGTAGACAAGGAAATATCGACCAAATCGAAAAACTGCTTTCTGCTCTAAAACAAGACCCGTCCTCTAGGCGGCTACTGGTATCTGCTTGGAACGTATCGGAACTGGACAAAATGGCTCTTGCCCCCTGTCACCTGCTATTCCAAGCATATGTAGCGTCTGGTCGTCTATCGTTGCAAGTCTACCAACGCTCTTGCGATATGTTCCTGGGCGTTCCTTTTAATATCGCCTCCTATTCTTTACTAACTCATATGTTGGCTCAGCAAAGCGGATTAGAAGTTGGTGAATTGATTTGGACAGGCGGGGATTGCCATATTTATAACAACCATATCCAGCAGGTTAAAGAACAGCTTGCTCGCCGTCCTTATCCTTTCCCCACTTTGCATTTACGCCCCGCAGACTCCTTATTCAGCTACACCTGGGAAGATGTACAGGTTGAGAATTATCAGCACCACCCCACGATTAAAGCCCCGATAGCAGTTTAGGAGACAGCAAATGCATATTGGCATGATTTGGGCGCAGGCAGCCCATCGAGTTATCGGAGACGGTCGGGGAATGCTTTGGCACGTCCCCGCTGATTTCAAGCATTTTAAAACCACCACCATGGGCAGCCCTATTATTATGGGGCGGCGTTCCTTTGAAGCCTTGGGTAAAAAGCCTTTGCCTGGGCGCTTAAATATCGTATTGACTTCGCAGGAAAGCTATCAGGCAAAGGGCGCATCTCTTGCTTTTTCGCTATCCGAGGCTTTGACCCTAGCTAAGGATTCGGGCGCTGAGCGCTGCTGGATTACCGGAGGGGCGCGCCTATACACCGAAGGTATGGAAATAGCTGATGAACTCGTAGTTACCTACCTAGATTTAGATGTAGGAGACAGTGAGGATTTTGCTCGCGCTCCCCTAATTTCCCCCGCTATTTGGAAAAAAGATTCACTGCGTTCTGACAGTGAGTTTCGCCCTATTTCGGGAGATTGTCGCTGGCAGGTTACCTACTACGAACGAGCAGAAAACCCCAGCAATTAGCACCATTCGATACACCGGTGTATCGTAATCTTTTGGTAAAGATTTCATCAGTAAAGTCCGGAGGTACTATGGGAAAGAAATACCGTTGGAACACTCTTTCCAACATAGTGGTAGTCATAGGTGTCCTGATTATCCCCCTAATGTATTCCGGTCTGTTTACCTGGGCATACGAGGATCCAATGGAACGGGTAGGGACCTTAAAAGCAGCGGTCGTAAACCTCGATTCCCCGGCAGAAGCTAACACTGGCGAAAAAACCCGAACTATCGACCTCGGCAAAAGTCTAGAAAACGAACTTTACAAAGAGGACGCCCCCGGGTTTGACTGGACAAAGTCCTCGCTATCACAGGCAAAAACCGGGCTAAAAGATGGAACCTACAAGGCAGCCCTGATAATCCCTAATGATTTATCTAGCTCGTTTGCAAATCTTGCCAACCCGGAAAACAAAGTACCTACCAAGAAAGCTCGGCTGGAGCTGCGTACCGATGACTCGGTGAATTACCTACAGGGCACGATGGCGGTATCAGCTGCATCTGCCCTGCAAGCTGCCCTATCTCAACAGGGAGCTGCCGGATATATTGACCAACTATTACTATCAACCGGAACTCTAAAAGAGGGTTTTCTAGATGCCAGCTCCGGTGCCGGAAAACTTGCCGAGGGCGGAAAACAATTAGGGGACGGCGCTGATACTTTAGTGGCAGGACTAGGAGAACTCGCCGATGGGAGCGTTAAAATCCGCAATGGCGCGCTAGTGCTTCGAGACGGGGTGAGCGCCTATACCGGCGGAGTATCTACTTTAAGCTCTGGACTTGGTCAGCTAAATGCCAATATGCCCAAGTTAGCGGCAGGTGCACAACAAGTTGATGGCGGAGTCGATCAAATCCACCAGCAGGTTTCCGCTATTCAACCTGAGGTTTCCCAATTGGTTAAGAAAGGAAATGACCTAGTTGATTTGCTAGCGCCGCTAGCTAATTCAGACGTTGATGCTGCACAAATTGCAAAGTTTTTAACCAAATTTAAAGGAGTGGTTACCGCTTGTGCTCAGGTTCCTCCAGCTGCGCTGCCCACAGTTCCCCAGTGCAAATTATTGTCTGATATGGCCAAGCAGCAAGGTTTAACCCTGCAACAGCTAGCGGAAAAAATCACGAAAGCCCAAGACCTCCTTGGAATGGCAAATAAACTCTCCCAGCTCAATCCTCAAGAAATCAAACAGAAACTAAACACCGCTGACCAGGGAATAAAAGAACTGAGCCGACAGACTGCCCTTACCCCTGCTTCCCAAAACGGAAAAAATAAGCCAACCTTAAAAGATGGCACATTTGCGCTCGCTAACGGATTAGCTCAAGCAGAAAAAGGAGTTAATAAACTAGCTTCCGGCGCTGCCACCTTAGATAAGAATTCGGCTCAACTACAGCAAGGAACAGGTGCTCTAACTGGCGGTCTTAACTCGCTATCACAGGGAGCGAAAAAAGCTTCCGATGGTGGAAAACAGCTCTCTGTCGGTATAGACCAACTTGGCGAGGGAGCCTCAAACCTCCAAGACGGTCTCCGCAGCGGAGCCGAGCAGATTCCCGAGGTCAGCAGCACTCAAGCGGATAAAGTTTCTAAATCTGCCAGCACAGTTGCAGATGTTAAATCCGTGCGCGAAAACTCCGTCAGTAACAACGGTGCCGGATTTGCCCCGTTCTTTATGGCTTTGTGTCTATGGATTGGGGGAATCGCTATTTTCTTGATTTTCCCGGCATTGGATTTACGACGTCACCCTCAGGAAAGCTTCTGGCGTTGCGGTTTCCGTTCTATGTCAATAGGCGCGCTATTTGGGGCACTTCAAGCAGTTACGGTAGTGACCGGTTTGCAACTGTTCTTAAAGATAAATCCTCATAATTTCGTGGCATTGATTCTGATTTCAGTATTAGCCTCTATCGGATATGTAGCAGTAAACCAAGCTTGCGTAGCCGGTTTGGGCTATAGAGGACGCGCCCTTTCAGTAATCTTATTGTGTTTACAGATAACCTCTACCGGGGCAACTTTCCCAGTAGAAACCGCTCCGAAGTTCTTCCAGTTCCTCAGCCCGCTATTCCCAATGACCCACGTGGCACGCACGATTCGCGCGGCTATTGCCGGCGGGGAACTACATTTGGGCAAAGCACTCGTGGTTTTGGCGATTTGGACAGTGATTTCTTGGCTGGTTACTTTCATATCTGCTGCGCGTCGCAAGGGTCAGCGCCCTATGCCCTACGACCCCGCGCTTACTTTCAAGAAAGTTCCACTCGTCTCCTCCCCCTTGGGTGGGGATTCCAACAACAATGTGGAAGATTTTGATCAATATACTCGCCAGGCCAAGGAAAACCAGAGCAGCTAGCCTCATCAATCCCTGGTCATACCCCGGTCTTTTCATTTACCTTAAGGCGAACAAATCTCGCAAAAGTATCAATGAAAACCTCGCAAACATATAAGCAAAAACCTCGCAAAAGTATCAACAAAATTCT
Source organism: Varibaculum sp. (assembly GCF_008661855.1). Lineage (NCBI taxonomy): Bacteria > Bacillati > Actinomycetota > Actinomycetes > Actinomycetales > Actinomycetaceae > Varibaculum > Varibaculum sp. The sequence continues at coordinate 33,507 of NZ_RPZY01000057.1, read as the reverse complement.
CGCAAAAGTATCAATATAGCTGTTAGAAGCGATATTTATTTCGATATCGGTTCGAGACATTCGCACCTACGCGGAGCAAATTGACGCTAACTGTTTTGGCTACCGGGACGAATCAGATCTAGAAGTAGATATTTTGCTTGAGTTTGATGATGGAAACTGGGCAGGTCTTGAGGTAAAACTTGGAGAATCAGATAGCGTTATTTCTGCTGCCGAGAATAACCTTCTCCGTTTGCGGAACAGCAGAATGGTTACTCCCCCAGATTTCCTAGCCATCATAACCGGAGGCACTTCCGGGTATACCCTACCTAGCGGTGTACACGTGATTCCCCTAAGCGCCTTGGGTCCCATCCGCGATTAATGGACTAATTCCCATTCAGGTATCAACCCGACAGTATCCCCTACTGCGTCAAATGTGGCAAAGCCCCGAGAGCCGTTCAACCGTCTACTCGGGGCTTTGCCTAAAATGAGTGCTTATTTTCAGTGGTTACCTGATTGGTGAATATAAAAAAGTTACGACTATTTCTGCTGAGATATTTTTTCTTTAATTTTAAATACAGAAATGCTAATAACCAGAATCAACAATTCAAGAAAATATGTAGCTAAAAACTCTTTTGGAACAGCTGATATCCCCTGAAATATCCAATCGATACCACTCATGTAAAACGCTAGGGGAAGCGGTACAGATAAAATAATTAGAATGCTTATTGCTAGAGCTTTTGCGAAGCTAGGTTCGCCCATTCGCGTTTTCTTGACAGATTTCATCACTACCAAACTTCCTTGATGGCACATTTTCCTGCCTGAAAAGCAATCTGACCAGGTAATCCTCCTGGAAGTGCTTTACTTGCAATCACTTTAATTACATAAGAAGCGACTTTCTTACCTAAAAACTTTTTAAGATTTCGATGCATCACAGATGAGGCAACTTTCCATTTGCGTGATTTTAATGCCTTACGAACTTCTTGATTAAAAGCCCGTTTTAACACATCCAATCCATAGGACTTTGCTAACCCGTTTCCTATACAGTTGGCAAATGTCCCCCAACTCCGAGTCTGTATAGCAGGAATTACTAAGTCATCGTACGCTCCCTCGTTTCCATAGAACTCAAAGCCTTTTTCTATCTCCTTTAACAAGGCAATTGTTTCTAAATCATCAGTTCCATAAAAACTGATATCTTCTCGTGAGGGAGATGAATACGACGGCTTTAGATTCTTGACGTTACTTGTTTGGTTTTTAGTCTCCAAATCGAATAATGAATTCTCATTTTCCTGAGTAATCACAGAAGCACAGTTTGCAACACTCGGTGTATGGGTATTTACGATAACCTGATCTTTGGGATACGGTACGGTCTCACTTGCGAATGCTGGTGCGCTAAAACCGGTAAAAAGTAAAGAAACCGATAATGGTAACACCGTCATGGCTGCAATGTTTCTTTTCATTTTTTGCTCCTGTCGTGTTGGGTCATTTTCTACCGCGCGGCAGTAAAACAAATAGTATCAAGAAGCGGAATAAAACCAGTACGCAGCACTTCCGGGTATACCCTACCTAGCGGTATACACGTGATTCCCCTAAGCGCCTTGGGCCCCATCCGCGATTAACTGGCTAATACCTATTTGAGGCTTTGTTACTCCCCACGCTTATCGGGTGACAAAGTTAAAAAGCATATGCCAGGCAATTGATAAATATCGTGATAGCAGGGGAAATCGTGTAGATTTTCGATGAGAACTACCGGTTCGCGGAATTTGTGAAATCTAACTACAGATTCTAAAGATTTCCAACTACATTTTCCGCTTCCCGTAGATCTCGTAGCCACCTGCATATATCTGCTTCAGTTCCTTTATCAGGAATTAATCACGCAAACCGCGCACACTGAGACATTGATTTTATCTGTTCAACAGACGTTAGAGAACAAACCATTTCAAGCTGCTCACACACCATCCGAACCACGTAATCCTTAAAATCGTGCGAACACCTCTTACTCATATCCCTAACCCTCTCAAAATAGGCAGAAATAAAACCCCATGCACTTGAGCAGGATTCGACCTCTCCGCACGCAATCAACTCAGTAAAAATAGCGTGATGCCCTTCCTCTAAATAGAGGAAGGGCATCCAAGAGTAGCAGCAGATTGATAAAAATACCCCTGCCTCATACCCTCATAATTCTAACGTTGTCTGTGCCGACCACTACTAAAAGTAGTGTAACTACTAAATAAGCCCAGTAGCTACGTGATTACCAGGTAGACACGCAAATGATATTAGCTAAATTTCAGCTCCTTTGCTGTTGCATAGGAGGTTTGCGTTCCTCGTTTAGTTACCGCATCACCTGCATAAATATTTGCCTTGCGAATCGAGTCTGCTATATCACCGCTCTGAGTCCAGCTGTGAGAAAAACATCCAATAAAAGCATCACCTGCTCCGGTGGTATCCAGTGCTCGGGAGGAAGTACCCGCAATCAACTGCTCCCCCGAATCGCTAATCCACAAAGCTCCGCGAGCCCCTAAAGTAACAATTACATTTGGAATTCCAGATCGCATAAGTACTTGACCGGCGGCGCGGATATCTTCCTCGGTATCTACCGGCATTCCGGTTAGTAAAGACAGTTCACTCTCATTCGGTACTATAAACTCTACGTCTTTTACCCGTTCCAACGATAAGGAAGGATCAGCTGGTGCTGGGTTCAGCAGAATGGGGATACCTAATTCCTTTCCTAATTGTATAGTTGAATATACCGTTTCTAACGGAATTTCCAGCTGCATCACAATCAATTTACATTTGGCAATTTGTGCCCTAGCACTTTCTACATCATCAGGAGTTAGGAATGCATTTGCACCCTTCACGATGATTATTGAGTTACGGGATTGGGGATCTACAAAAATTGGGGCAACTCCCGAGGTAGCCTCAGTGCGTAAAACAAAATCTGTATCTATCCCATTCTCGGCGAAATTTCTGATGGTGTTGTCTGCAAACATATCGTTACCCACCCTGGTAACCATCAAAATCTTTGAGCCTAATCGAGAAGCAGCTACGGCTTGGTTCGCACCCTTACCGCCACAGCCCATACAAAAATCCGGGGCTTCTACGGTCTCACCTTCACGCGGCATTCGATTTATATAGGAGATTAAATCAACCATATTAGAGCCAACTACTGCAATATCCATTTATTTCTCCTTTATCCCAGTGGTTACCTTGAAATTGCGAACTTCTCCCGGAGCAAGTTCAATCAATGTTCCAGCTTTACGAGCTGCTTCACGCCCTTCTGGACGCGAGGTGCCGGGAAGCGCAAACGCAGCAACTTTTTGATCTGCGTTGTGCAATATCCAGCGCGTAACCACTGGGAAACTCTCAGTGCTAAAACGGGTTTCAAATACCGTTCCATTCTGGCTATCCAATTCTATAATCGCTTCTTTAGTCATTTCATCGACTGCATCAGCGAAATAAACGATCTCCGGATCGAACTCTTCGGCTCCTTCCAAGGAATTAGCATCTCGATTACCGGCTCTAATATCTGCATTTATTTTCAACCAATTTTCGGTTGGTTTAACGTGCGCAGGTACTGATTCACGCAGTTTGAAGGCCTCTACAGGCAAGTTTTGTGTTATTTTTCCGTTTGTCACAAACGCATAGTTCATGTGGCACATATATTGCAGAGGCATTGACGCATACTTAGACAAGTTTTGCACTCGCAGTTCAATGTCAAACATAGATGAATCCTGGCGCAAAGTCACAGCCGGATTGGCTAAGTAGTGATTCCCGAAGCCTTTCAAATACTCGCAGCAAGAAACTACACGAATAGCATCATTTGAAACGATTAATTTTGCCGAGTCCATGGGCGCGCACGCAAATTCTCCATGCAAAGGGTGATTGTCGCCTTCGCCGGGACAACCGGCAGCGAGCAGTCCCGAATGAAAAGCAAAGCACCCGTAGGTATCCTCAATTAGGGTCGCAGGTTTTGGCTCAGAAAACATACTTTCCATACGTAGGCTGTGCCCGCAAAAATTTGCATCCCATATGATTTGCCCCATGAACGGCAAAATCTCAACGTACCCGAGCGAATTATGGATGGTAAGTGAAGCAACTCCTGACGAATAGGTTTTCGCGGTTACCGACCATTGCTCTGAATGAAGTATTTCTGTCTCTAGCGGTGTAAAAAGAGATTTTGTTAAATTAATTTCGTATTGCATTAGATTTCAGCCTTTTGAGAAGTCTTGTAAGAGAAATAGAAGTACATGAATACCGCACCGAAGCAAAAGAGATTCACAGCAAAAGATACTTGCATTGAACCGGTAAGGTCAGAAACTAGCCCCTGTACTGCGGGGATAACTGCACCACCAATAATCGACATAACAATTATTGCTCCGCCAGTTTCTGTATAACGCTTATCTTTTACTGAGTCTAATGTGCGTGAGTAAATAGTTGCCCAACACGGTCCGAACAGGAACGACACCAATACCGCAGCATAAACTGCCGTCATATTGGGAACTAGGATTACATATACTAGCGCCCCCAATCCACAAACAGAATAACCAACGAGGACGAGGTCTTGATTGAATCGAGTCATCAAGATATTTGCCAATAATTTACCCAAGAAGAATCCGATGAACGAAAAAATCATGAAGTTCGAGGCGGTTCTTTCATTAAGACCGTGATCTAGTTGTAAGGCAAGTCGAATAGTAAAAGACCAGACCGCAGTCTGCATACCGACATAAAGAAACTGGGTCAGGATACCAGCTTTAAATCTGCGATTTCCAGCTAAGTATTTCAGAGTCTCGAACACAGTTGCCTTTGTGGTCTCTTTTGCCTTGGTAACTGTTGGTTTACACTTTGGAAACTGTGTAATCATCACTAGAACCAACATCACTAGCAAAATCATTATGATTACCCGGTAGGGATGCAAGGTACGTTGAAGCATTTCCCGAGCAAATTGTTGCGACTCGTCCGCCGAAAGGTTGGCCATCTGATTATGAAGCGCAGCACCTTCGGAAAAAATCAAGTACTTGCCCAACAAAATTCCCCCGATAGATCCCAGAGGATAGAAAGTTTGGGAAATATTTAGTCGCAGCGTGGAATATTTTTTCGGTCCAATCATAGAGGAGTAAGTATTACAGGAGGTCTCTAAGAACGATAACCCTATTGCGATTGCAAATAGAGATAGTAGGAAAACTGAATATGTTGCCATGCGGGAGGCCGGGAAAAACATCGAGCAACCGATTATATAAACACTTAGACCAACCATGATTCCTACTTTGTAGGATGTAGAGCGGATTACTCGGGAGGCGGGGATAGCAATAATGAAATACCCACCGTAGAATGCCGACTGCACAAAAGCGGAAGCAAAGTCAGAAAGTGTGAAAACTGATTTAAACTGCGTAATTAAAATATCATTGAGACTTGCAGCTATCCCCCACATAGGGAAGCAAATCGATAATAAGAGATACTGAAAAATAGGTGTTCGCGATAGGTATCCATCGGATAATTGCAATGCATTATCCTTTATCAGTCCTAAAGTGTTATTTGTTTGTCCTTGGGGAGTGTTTCGCTCCGGCATTAATTGATTCTTCGGTGAGTTTTTTACATCTGTACTCATCAGTTCTCTCCCAACAGTTTAATTCCGGCAGAGGCACCAATACGATTAGCTCCTGCCGAGATCATTTCATCCATGGAAGAGGAGGTTCGGATGCCTCCAGATGCTTTCACGCCCATTTTTGAGCCAACAGTTTTGCGCATAAGCTCTACTGCGTGCGTACTGGCACCGGATTGTGAGAAACCCGTGGAAGTTTTTACAAAGTCTGCGCCCGCCTCTTGTGCACATTCACATGCTTGCACAATTTCTTCATCGGTAAGTAAGCAGGTTTCCAAGATGACCTTCACTAATACTTCGGCACCCGCTGCTTGGACTACAGCAGCGATATCCCGCTGAACTGTGCACCAATCTCCGTCTTTGATTGCCCCCAGGTCTACCACCATGTCGACCTCTTGCGCACCGTCCGAAATTGCTTGGGCAGTCTCGATTTTTTTCACCTCTGTGCAATGCGCTCCGGAGGGAAATCCGATTACAGTACATACTTTAATATCACTACCAGAAAGCTCACGCTTCGCCAGTGAAACCCTATTAGGGCTTACACACACTGACCAGAAGCCAGCAGCCTTAGCCTCATCGCAAAGCTTTCTGATTGCTTCGGTCGTAGCATCCGGGGCAAGCAGGGTATGATCGATTAATTTTGCTTTAGTGGTCATATCTACGTCTCCTTCGACTTCGTGCAAGTTACTGATTGACTTGTCACTGGTTTCACGCTACTTTGCGAGCTATGCATTCACACCAAATTATTGGCACATATGTGCCATTTTAGTTATTTCCCCTTTTTCTTTTGAGTCAAGGCATATAGCATGCGTGCCGTTGCCGTGTCTATTACCAACCGGTTAGCATACCCCCGAATCAATGCGGCATTGATTGCACAGAGCTTATCGGCTCCTCCCGCTAAAAGGATTTTTTGCTCACTGTGCCGCAAATCTGGAAGAGAAATTCCCAGAGTGCGATTGTTGAGATCTGGCAGGCAGACTCGACCATCTGAGTCAATAAAGTGTGAACATACCTCACCCACTGAGTGCGCAGCTAAAAATTCTCTTTCATCCTTACTAATTAACGGACTGTGCAACAGGTTTCCCTCTGAACTAACTGACCCAACTGAATAAAGAACGATTCGTGCTCGGCGCGCAAGCTCCATTGCTCTACTTACAGTCCCTTCTCTTTCAATCGTCAGCTTCGCACCGGCAGATTCCATAACTATTGGATAGCCCATCATATGCACCTCTGCCTTTAAAGATTGTCGTAACTCCCGGAAACTGTTTCGCGTAGATAAATCCATGGATGGCATTTTCAAATCGCCCCCCAATTGCACTACGGTAACCCGCTGTAAATCTAGCGTGCGCAGACTTGCGGTCAATGACTGAATAGTTCGCGACCAGTAAACCCCAACCGTGTCACCATCGCGTACAAGATTCATGAATAGGTCTGCCCCCGCTTTTCCTAGAGCCTTGCGAATATCAACATCGCGCCTTCTAGGTGGCGAAACCAAACGTACTTCATCAAGTGAAAAGACGGAGCGGAGGGCATCAATCAATTCTCTGTCTTGCTCGCGTGGATCCTCTATATTGATTTTTACGAACCCGCGCCCCTTAGCATATGTAAGTAGTTTAGAAACATTCGGTCGGGAAATATGCATTATATCTGCGACTTCACTTTGGGATAACCCACTATAGTAAAGCTTAGCCACGTCCAGAGATTGCCGATCCCTGCGGGTCATTCCCAAACGATCTTTAACTACCATAGAACTATCTAACAGCCTGACACCCACTCTAACTAAACCTAAAGGTCGTTGTGAATTATCTTTTTTGGTTACTTGAGGGGATTGTTTTACACCTAGGAAGTATTCGCGTAAACATAGGGAGTCTGCTGTCGGATTGGTGTATTAGCAGCTTCGGGGTGCTCCTAGTGTTTGGAGAGCGACATTTATTAGTAGTAGCGGAATGGGCTTGGCAATTATTTCCTCGCTGCGTAACGTAAGCCAAGATAAGACGTTTACCTCAGGAAACCACGCCCCTAAAAAGTAATGAAATTATAGGTATTAACCCAGATTTTAAAGCTCACATCAGCTATTTTGTGAAAGAACTCGACCGTCTCGCGATAACACGATTGCACTTATTAACCACTACCGCAATTCTTTCTGGCTCGACTTTATTTGCCGGGAAATGAGCGAACGCACGGTTAAACATAAGCACGGAAAGGTTTTTCTTATTAGGTAGTAAGAGGAGCTACCCAATCATGAAGGAACGTGTAAGGCTGATAGCACCGGCAGCGCCGATGCCACCCAAGATAACGATTCCGGCGAGGGTGCCGGCGCCGCCCATACGGTCAATCGCGGAGAGATTGTTGGCCGCATAAGCTGTAGCATCAACATCGTTAGCAGCTAGGTTTCCGCTAACCTCGGTCGTGCGAGCCTGAATCTGAACGGAAGTCTGAACACCATCATTGGACAGCCCCTCGGCAGCCTGAGCGGTGAGGACACCAGCTGGAATCAAAGCAGCAGCAGCGATTCCGCAAGCAGCTATCTTCTTGATTGAAGCCTTGTTGTTCATTTCAGTCTCCCTCACGACTTGAATTCTTTCTTGTTGGTATCAATCTTACCACCCGGTTAGATGAAAGCAAGCTAATAGCCCTTATTTTTACGTGACGTGCGCCACAATTGCCAAAAACTTATATAGCGGAAACTATAAAAACAAGTGTCTTTACCGCTTCAACCAGGGAATATAAAGATTTTTTTATTTAGCACAATATTTTATCCCCAATACTTACCACCTGGTAAGTATTGGGGATAACCGCCAAATTTCCCTTAAAAACACCTACCTCATGACCGTTATCTAATAACTTTTTCATCACTTCAAATCTTTTCGTGCCCTACCTCATAGAGATTCTACTTTCGTCAATCATTACTCCCACTAAGCACCAACCCCAACCAAAAACAGCACCCCCGTAAGCCACTCCCAATAAAAAAACGAGCCCGAAAACCTCAAAAAATCCGATTAGCGCTTCACTTAAACCCCGAAATCCTCCCAGCTTGATAACCTAAAACAGTGAATGACATGGACAATTTTCTACCTCTAGCGGCTATGGCATCCGCCGCGATGCCCGAGACTGACTTTATTTCCCTTTCTTCTCCACATTTTGAAACCGAAGAAATGCGAGTATGCGCAGTTAAAGACACTGCCGAACGCAAATGGTTAGTCACTTGCCCAACTTCTAGCCACCTAGATAAACAACTGCAAACTCAAACCCGAATCATGCGGGTTCTCTCACACGATGGAGCCCGCCTCCCCTTCTCAGTGCCCTGGCCAGCGCACTCGGTACGAATAGTAGGAGGAAAACACGCCCTCATACATCCCGCATTCTCGGGTAGACCCGCGCAAGCAGAGGACTTCACAATATCGGAAAAACTCGCTATCTCCCTAGGTACTGCCCTCGCTTCCCTACATGACCTACCCGCCCGGATTTTACAGAGCGCCGATTGCCCTATTTTCACCGCCGACCAGATTCGCCGCCGTTGGCTTCACCTCTTAGACGAGGGTGCAACCACGCGCGCCATCCCCCCACGTCTTTGGCAACGCTGGGAGGAACGTTTAGAAGATACTTCCCTATGGAATTTTTCGCCAGCCTTCATTCACAATGACCTATTAGAACAACACCTATATATAGAGGACGCAACCATCAGCGGTATCACCGGATTTGGACAAGCCCAAATTGGCGACCCTGCCCGCGACCTCGCCTGGGTAGTTTCCTCCTCTTCAGATGACTTCGCAACCTGGGTATTAGCTACCTATCGAAAACTCCGGCTAGTTGAAGACCCAAAGTTTACAACCCGCATAGAACTCCACTCCGAGCTGGTACTTCTAGAGTGGCTACTGCATGGAGTCCACGAAAACAATGACGAAATCATAGGCGATGCCCGCGAGTTAATTTCTCAACTAGCCGATACTTTGGACGCAACCGGGTTACTGCCGGCTCTGCGCGAGGACGCCCTCCCAAAAACAACCGCTAGGACGAGTCAGACCGACACCCCTAATGCTGACCGGGAAGAAACCAACAACCAGGACTCACCTACCCTTGCGGATTCGCAGGGCGAGGAGGAGCTAAATACCGATTCCCCGGATAATCAGAGCGAAAATGACCAACCCTAGCAGCTAGACCAAATCTGGGAACAGTTCTTCGAGTTTTTGGGGCAGATTTAGCCTTGCCTGCCAATCCTCTAACGGCAACAGCAACTGGTGTCTAACAAAAAATAGTGCCGCATCCACCTCGTCAAGGCGCATTCCTTTAGAAAAGGCATACACCAGGCGATAGGTATTAATCTGTTGCATATATTTTGCCACTAGCTCGCCCGCTTTGCCGCTAATAGTCCCGGATTCATCGAACTGTAAAGAGTCAGTTTTCCAATCAATAATCGTGGGTTTACCGGTTGCGGGATTCCGTAAAATAGCGTCGATACGAGCCACCAGTTTGATAGCCATCGGAGCAGAGAACTCAACCTCGGAATCGATATATTCCCACCCGTCCTCGGGATGAATTTTCGCTTGCTGCCAACTGTGCTGTAACGAGCGCAAATCTTCACGCACCTGGGTATCGAGATTATCGGGAAGAGGATAATCATTACCCCGTTGCTGCTGATCGACCCACTGGTGAAACAACGTGCCCACCCTAGCACCCGCGGTGGGGAAATCTGGCAAAGGACGACGCTGATTTAAGGCGAAAGCCGCGGGGTTATCTTGCAGTTCTCTTGCCCGGGTTACGCCACTAGACACCGGCATTTGAACCTGCCCTAGATACTCTTGTTCAACCCGTAAATCTCTGGTTAGCTGCAAAGCCTGACTGAGCCAAGAAGAATGACTATTCGCCATGTCTTGCGCCTCCTCTAAATCCGAGGTGGACACTAACCGGTGTAAAAAGGGGTGAGCGTGAATACCGCTGATCAGCTCACTGAGCTCTCGCGCCGCCACCGAAAGCCTAGACAGCTGCGGTGATACCGCGCCCGGCCAAGGCTCTTCACGCACGGGAGCCTCCCAGCTATCGTTTTCATCTGCTTGTCGATTACGCAGCTCGCGCAGCTTTCCGCTGCTATCGACTTCCGCTAAGAACTGGGAAGGAACCCGCTCTTTCTTGGAGGTAGCACTATGGGCGCTACCTCCAATCAACAATTTGGATTCTGCGCGTGTAAACGCCACATATGCTAGCCGCCGATCCGCTAGTTGGGAGTGAAAACCTAACGCATACTGATAACTGGTTATAACTTTGGGGTTATCGGAAAATGTTCCCTCAGCGAAGTCATAACCGCTGTCCTCAATGCCGCGCTCAATGGTGGGGAGAACTTGCTTATCTGGGCGCAAATCATATGGAATCATCCCTTTATCGCTAATCCAGGCGGAATCCTTACATTCGCCCTTATTAACAGAGATAGCGGTTTTCGGTAAACTGCCACTGCCGCTGCGAGACTCATCCATCCCCGGAACGGCTACCCAAGTCCATTCCAGTCCTTTCGCGGCATGAATAGTCATGAGTTGAATAGCGTTTGGATCTGGTTCTTGCAGTGGCATATCCAGTCCCGAGCCTTGCTGGTCAGCAAACTTTAACCATTCCAAGAAACCAGGTAAATCGGCATTTACTCCACTTGCCTGGTAATCACGAGCAATCTTTACAAAACTTTCCAAGCACCTGGCAGATATTCCCCCATCGGGACGTACTTTCACATCTAAATCTAGGCAAAGAGTAAAAATTGTGCGCTGCACCAACGATCCTAAAGAATCATGCAGGTGGCGGCGCACAGTAGCTAGTTGGGAACGTAAAATATCTAGGCGGCGATAGGCTTCCGGGCTAAAAGCGCTCCCCGCTCCTTTAACTGTCCAGCCTGGCTGGGGTAAGTTATCGAGTGCGTCCATTAAATAGGGTTGTACGCGAACGCCCTGGTCGTCCTCGGGATTAGCTAAATGACCTGCCCAACGCCATAATAAATCGATATCAGCCGGACTAATTCCACACCCGGTTATTAGCCGCATTAAGGCATCTCCGCGTCCGGCATCTGCCGACACCTGCAACGCCGCAATCACGTCGGCAACTGCCGGATCGTAAATCAGTCCCGCCACCCCACTCACTTCTACCGGCAGGTTCCGTTTACGTAGCGCCTGGGTAAGGAGCGGAGCTTGGGAATGCTTCCGGATTAGAATCGCCCCGGTGGGAACGCTTTGTTGTTCTTGTGGAGGTAGCTGCTGATTTTTAGCTATTATTTGTTCACGCTCGACCCAACGTTCAGCAAAGAAATCGGCAACCAACTCTGCTTCTTGCTGGGAATCTTCCACAAAATACATCTGGACTTCACCCGGGTCATCTCGCTTTTGCGGGCAGGTAACCAGCTCTTTTGCTTTAACCCCTAATGAAGGCGCGGCGAATTGATCTGGGGAGGGGGCAGGATCAAGTTTGTATTCTGGTTCCGACCCAGAAAGCCTGGCGCGAACCTCGCTTTCAACCTGGATAGCGCTTTTGCCCGCAGAAAGGTTCCGTAAAGGTAAAACCACCTGGTTAGCTACCTCTAAAATCGCTTCCCGGTTACGATAGGTCACCGGCATATCTTGAATATGGGCAGCGTGTTCGCTAGCTGGCACTCCAAAACTACTCAAGAAATGTTGCATAGATAAATCTGAAGCCCCACGCCAATCATAGATACCTTGATTGGGGTCACCGACCGCCATCACGCCCTTACCGGTAAAAATAGTAGAAAACAGTTTTAGCTGCGCCACAGAAGTATCTTGGAACTCGTCCAATAAAACCACGTCATAGCGGGCACGAATCTGTTCTCTAATATCGTCAAATTTCTCTACTAAAAGCGCGGCATAATATATCTGATCAGAGTATTCAAGATAGCCGTTTTGTTTCTTTAACTTTTCATATTCAGCAAAAATATCTAATAACTCTGCCCTATAGGTTAGAGAATCAAGAAAACTCTGCATATTTTTATTGGGTTTATTAGAACGTTTCCCCGGCTGACCCGCTGAATACATCTGCTTCATTTGAGTTAAACCAGCCCGCACGTCCTCGGATTCAATTAGTTGATCGCGCAGCTGCGAACCTAAAGCCAAGGCATTTTTTACAGTCGCCCCAATACTTAGTTCAGTGGTTAAATCCCCGGCCCATTCACTAACAACCTGATACATCAGTTGCCAACGCCGCGCCTCATCTAGCAGGACACAGGCAGGGGAAATCCCCAGTCGAGAACCATATTGGCGCACAATTTGGTTAGCGAAAGCGTTATAGGTAGAAGTTACCGGTCGCATTAGAGCACCAGTTTCACTGTCGGTTAAAAAATCCGCGACCTTAGAGAAATCTTTATGCTTGGCTAGCTGGCGCAAATAGTTATTGACTCGCTCAGATAGCTCACGATCCGCCTTATTGGAAAATGTCAGCCCCAGAACTCTTTCAGCAGACACCAAAGCATTTGCCACCAGGTAGACCACCCGGAAAGCCATAGTCGCGGTTTTCCCAGCTCCCGCCCCCGCAATCGCCATCATTGGTTTATCCACCGGGGCGCAAATAACCTTTTCTTGATCTGGGTTTGGGCGGTACTGCCCGATTGCCTCGGCAATTTGCGCGGGAGAATAGCTAATTTCGGGATTTATACTCATAGGACTGACTCTCCTTCGCTCATCAATGGACAGCAAGAACGCAGTTTACAGTGGTCACATTTAGCGTTTTCTACCGCTTTAAAGACCGCTCCCGCCGCTACTTGCGCCGCATCAACTATGGTTTGCGCTAACTGTTCTTTCTGTTCATCGGTTAAAGGAGCCTGCGACATTTCTTTGGGAATCTCTGCTTCCCGGCTTCCCTTAGCTTTAGAGACGATAACCAGACTGGAACTTTGCACTTCAGCTTTGGTTGCTTTAAGCACGGGCGAAAGAGCCTTAGCCGCCTGAGAATCGTCTCCCGCTAGCATGGCTTCCAGTACCAGCTGGTAGCAAGCCAACTGGAGATGGTTCTTTACTTCCTGTGCACTGGGAGGGTTTTTCATAGTTTTGAAATCAACTATTCGCACCCCGTCCTCTCCGGCTTCCAGGCGGTCAATCCGGGCATTAAGTAGCGCTGATTCACCCACGAATGCGCGTGAACTAATCTCGCTCACCGCCGGTGCTTTATGATTATCCAGATAGTGCGAGAGGCGAACAATCATATCTTCTTTGCTTTGCAGTTCGGTTCGCGAATAAAACGTCTCTTTATTTTGAGGCCAGTGTGAATAAAAGAAATCTAGGCGCTCCTTTAAACTGTTATCCCCCATTTCCTCCGCTATCTGATGCACCAAGGTTCCCCAAGAAAGACTGCCGGTAGCATCGACTTCTTGACCGCCTCGGCGTTCCAGCAACCAGCGAAGTTCGCAATCATTTAACTGTTCCAAGGTAGAGGGAGAAATTCCGACTCTACTACCAGCTGGCTTTAATCCCGCCGGATTTGTCCACCAGCTAGAATCTCGACCCACTTGTCGCCAGCTTTGCGGGTTTGCGGCAGTTACTGTTTGTGTGGCTAGATAGGCCAAGGTCTCTAGGGCTTTACGCCGGTAGCTATCCGCATCTTCTGATGTACCCCCAGGGGCATCTACTGGAATGTCTTGTGAAAGTAGGGCGCGAAGATACCCCACCAAAGAGCGTACAGAGGGAAATAGTTGCTGCTCCTCATGGTTTTTATCCCTCAGCTTTGAGCTGGCCGTTAAATCATTTCCCCCTAAGGTATCCCAGCTATTTCCTAGATATTGCGCAGTATTAAAATCTCCATTTTTGATTTTTTCACCGAGGTTAATGAAAAAAATCGAAGGCACGTCCTCATTACCTGAACGTGCGGTTACCAGCATTTTCTCTCGGGCGCGACTCAGGGCGCACCTCGCTAAGGAACGTTCAGTTTCGAGGGCGCGTTTTCTGGAGCCACCGGGAACCTCCTGAAGTTTCCCCGAGGGGCTAAGCAGCGCAGTCGCATGCATTAACTCTGATAATTCCCCAACTCTAAGTAGCGAGCCACTTTCGGAAAGTAAAGGCCATTGCCCATCTTGCATTCCAATTACTACACAGGTATCCCAGGTACGTCCGGCTGCCGAGAACACAGTTTCTATAGCTACAGCAGGTTTGAGACCGTGACTGCCGCTGAGTACGTCCTCGGCTTGCCTTTGCCGCAAAAGCACCGCGCAATAGTCGGTCATATTCGCGCTTAAATGCCGTTGTGACCAAATCTCCGCGTGTCTAACTAAAGAAATCACCGCATCTAATGCCTGGTCTGCAAATTCGTCTCCCGCTAAGGCGCGGTGACGCCATTGCTCTTCTAACTGCAACTCTAACCAGATTTTCTCTAAGGCTTGCGTGGGAGGAAGCGTCAAAGCAGACACGGCAGCGGTAAAAACCTGGTGGCAACGAATCAAAACCTGCGCTCCCTCTACCATTTGAAGTTGGCTAAGAGGAAAACGAGGAGTACCTAGCAGCGCGTAAAACTCTTCTAGTTTGGTATCTACTGCAATCTGGGCTCCCACTAAGGAACGCTCCAAACGGAGCATCTGCAAAGAATCCACGGCAAAAAGTGGGGAGCGAAGCAGCTGGCGGATGGCTTTACCGCGCGCAGTAATCAACTTTTCGTCCCAGCAGTATCCAATACCTAGGTCATAAGCTGGGGCCTGTCCCTGCCCATTTTGCTTTGTTTTTCGAGGGGAAATAGATTTAGCTAACTCTGATTGCCCTGCAATAGTGAAAAAGCGAAGCAAGGAGCCGCTAATCTGGTTGGATTTAAACAGCATGGGCCGACGCCGGTGATTGATAGGAATTTCCAAGCCCTCCAGCAAGGCACTAAGTTCATCAAGCTGCCCCTGAGTACGGGCAATAATCGCCATGTCATTCCATGCCACATACCGTTTTAGATGCTGGTAGCGTAAGTATTCCGCGACCGCCCTCGCCTGCGAAGAAATCGTGGAAAACTGGGCAATTTTTTGATCGCGCGCACTGTCTCCGCCTAGTTTTTGACTGAGTGGATCGCTAAGGGTTAGACCGCCAGCTGTTTCCCGAAATGATTCTTCCAAGGATACAAGTGGACATCCTAACTGTTCAGACAGTTCTTTAGCTCCGTTCGGGTATCCTCCCCGGAACGTTTCTGCCGCTACTTTGGGATTAAATAGGGCGAAAATTTTTGTTCCCCGCTTGCCCATTTCTCTGAGCATTCGGATAGTTGAAGCTGGACAGTCTTGCAGGTCATCGGCAACTATCCAATCCGGCAAAAGCGGCGGTTCTAAGATGGCAGCATCCTGCTCCCAGTTTTGCAGCAACCTAGCTGCCCGGTCTTGCATTCTGGCAGCATCCCATTTGTTGTCCTTAAAAGATGGCTCGTATTGGCTGAGCATGACGGCTCCCGCCTGCCATTCTGTAACTTTACGTTCGCGTCCTAGCTCATCTAATTCCTGAGCGCTAAGTCCCCAATGGGCGCAGGTTGCGAACAGGGAACGCAGATCGGAACAAAAATAATCGCTGCTGCGAAGCTCGGCGTTGATGTAGCTAGGCCAGGGGGCATCTACTTTTTCTAAAAGCTCCCGGATTCTGGCTTCCTCTTCAGAGCCGGTAAGTAACACCGGTTCGCGAAGAGCTTGGCGTCTTTTCATAGCAAATTGCTGCAAAACCTGGAAAGCTAAAGCGCTCGGGGTAATAAAAGGACGAGCAATAGGCAGACTCCGGGCGCAGCGGGAAGTGTTCAAATAATCGGCACGTAACCGTGAGGGAACCAGTCCCCGCACGGTATCGCCCTGCTTGCGTAATTGCTGCATTGCTGCCAAAGCGAGGACGGTTTTCCCACTGCCAGCCACGCCCGCAACTACCAGGGAGCTAGCTGAATCTAAACGCGAAAGCAGCTGCGCTCCAGCTTCACTAAACTCTGGTAATTCCAGTTCAGGAGGAAAAGGGGCGGGACGAACAGAAAAAGTAGCCATGGAAACAATTATAGGGAGCAGCCCCCTCTCGCCGCGTCCTTATCTGTTTAGCCGTAACAAAGACCAGTCCCTAAGCAGCCGATTATCCTATTCGCTTCAAAATAAACGAGAGAGAGATAATCGGGATAACTTGCTCCTAGGATAAATCTAGCTAAAGATATTTTGCTCTCAGCAAGCAATCGGGGAAAGCCTTAGCTAAGGCAGGTAGGATGGGGAGCAGAACACGAAGTTAAACGGAGGATACTGTGAATATTTCCCTGGGACTTAAAGGCGTTGCCAAATCTTTAGATTTAGAAGTAGAAATGGATTCTGAACAGGTAAAATCTGTTTTACAGACCGCCCTAGATGAACCAGGAAAATTACTTGTCCTAGCCGATAAACACGGTCAGCAAGTTTTGATTAATCCGCGTTTAATTGCTTACTGCCAGGTAGGTAAACCCGAACCTAAACGCGTGGGATTTGGAATCGGGTAAAACCCTTTTAACAGCATATATACCGCATGGCTAGCCCAAGGCGATAAACAATTTCGGCAATTAGTTACTGCTTGACACTAACTCGTCTAGGCTTTCAGACCAGCCCGTTCCATTCGTGCCCGGTGACGTGCTTTTATTTCCTCAGGGATATCTTCTGCGCCCTGCCCTGACAGTTCCGGGTAGCCCACAATTGCTTGACGCATAGTAGAGCGAACATCCCCCAGGACTCGCCTACCCCAAAGCGAAAGCCGCGCGGGTACAGTCACTTGGGTAGCACAAGCTTGGGTAATTAGCGGAACCGCCCATTCTTCCTGCCCACAGCCCCAAGAAACCTCTGCCAGCTGGGGTTGGATTTCCGGGGATAATCCGATAGTCAAACTGTGGTTAAAATCTGCCATAGCTCCAATAGTTACGTAACTTTTCACCAGGCGTTCATACCAGTCAGTAGGACGCAAGCGCTCCTCTAGCTGGACGGTAAGCCCGAGATACTGTTTCATTTCTTCCGGTAAATCAACCGCTACGTTTTGGCTGACCTGAGCCACCTTTTGATAGTTTTCCCAAGCCCGTGCCGACATCTGTCCGAGGGCGATTTCTTGTTCCACCGTGGGACACAAGGAAGCGTCCTTTGCTAGACGTTGCTGCATTGCCAAGGTGAAGTACCCAATAAGTCCCAGTCTTTGTGCGTCACTCACCCTCTTAGATTATCCTGCCTGGCGCTGCGATACTAGCTTTTGAAAGGCAGAGCATTTACTGGGTGTTATTTACCCTCAAAAAAGCTGTAAGTTTAGTTACCCTCATTGTTTGCTTTCAACAGGCGTGGGATAGGATGGTTTCGACGACAACGGGTTGACCGATCGTTTTCGTGAACGAAGTTTTTTCCAAGGGCGCGTGGCGTCGCCTTGAAGCGCTAAGCCAAGATTTTTTGCGATCGGCTACCTCCAACTGTAGGGGAAGTTTTCCCCGTGAAAGGTAATCGATTGATAGCTGAAAAGTCTAACCAGCCAACTAGCGGAATCGCTGATACTTCCTTTGCCCACGAGCTTCCTACCGAGCAGGTGGAAGCCGATGTGGTGGGGGAAGCCTCAATGGATTTGAGCGATAAAACTTTTGCCGATTTTGGGGTGAGCTCCCCGCTTTGTGAAGCTTTAGCCGAGGCGGGCATTGTCCATCCTTTCCCCATTCAGGCTCTCACCTTGCCGGTGGCGCTGGAGCGCCATGACATTATTGGGCAAGCCAAGACCGGCACCGGTAAGACCTTGGGGTTTGCACTCCCGGTTCTGCAGGACGTGGTGGCTCCGGGTGAGGATGGCTACGAAGACCTCCTAGACCCTGGACATCCACAAGCCTTGATTGTGCTCCCTACCCGCGAGCTAGCTATCCAGGTAGCGAGGGAAACCACGCAGGCAGCTTCTCGTCGCGGCGTTAGAATCTGTGAAATTTATGGAGGACGTGCATTCGAGCCGCAAGTTGCGGCTCTAAAGCGGGGGGTTGAGGTGGTGGTTGGCACCCCTGGACGCCTGATTGACCTGATGAAACAGGGACATTTGAGCCTCTCATCAGTTCGCACCATGGTGTTAGATGAAGCCGATGAAATGCTTGACTTAGGTTTTCTTCCCGATGTGGAAGTGTTACTTTCCCGCACTCCTGCTAACCGTCACACGATGCTGTTTTCCGCCACTATGCCCGGAGAAGTAATCGCTTTGGCCAGGCGCTATATGGAGCATCCCACCCATATTAGGGCGCAAGATCCAGACGATCAGGGAGCCACGGTTAAAACTACTCGGCAAGTTATTTACCGCTGCCACGCCCTCAATAAAATCGAGGTACTGGCGCGTATTCTCCAGGCACGTGGGCGCGGTCTCACCATTATTTTTACCCGCACTAAACGCAGCGCCGCGCGGGTTAGTGATGATTTGAATAGCCGCGGCTTTGCGACTGCTTCCCTACATGGGGATTTGGGGCAAGGAGCACGGGAACAGTCCTTACGTGCCTTTCGGCATGGAAAAGTTGATGTATTGGTAGCAACTGATGTGGCTGCCCGCGGTATTGATGTTGATGATGTTACCCATGTTATTAACTATCAGTGCCCCGAGGACGCAAAAATCTATATTCACCGCATTGGACGTACCGGGCGGGCTGGTCATTCCGGCACCGCGATTACCTTTGTTGATTGGGATGATGTTCCCCGCTGGCGGTTGATAAATAAGGAACTTTCTTTGGGGGCGGAAGAACCGGTAGAAACCTATCACACCAGCGCCCACCTATACACCGATTTAGATATTCCCGAAGACGCGGGTTCTCGTTTACCTATTTCTCAGCGTAAGCGGGCAGGTTTATCCGCTGAAAAGCTGGAAGATTTAGGGGAAACCGGTGGCCGGCGCGGAGGGCGTAACGGACGCAATCGCGGTGGTCGGGGAAGGAATTCTCAAGGCGGGAAAGGACGAGAGCGCCGCGGGGGACGCGACAGACGCCGTGAGCGCGATACCCACCAGGGGGCTGGAACCCAACGACAGCCTCGTCCTCGCCGAAATCGGAGCCGACGGCGTAAAGGTAGCGAAGAGTAAAGGGGATACGCTATGAACCAGTTGCACAGAAATGACTGGAATCAGTGGTGGCGTAGCGCCGCTATTTACCAGGTTTATCCGCGTTCCTTTTCCGATAGCAACGGGGATGGAATTGGGGATTTGGGTGGCGTGCTAGAAAAAATCGACTACCTGGAACAGTTGAACATTGATGCAGTCTGGTTTTCTCCTTTCTACCCTTCACCCCAGCATGATACCGGTTATGATGTAGCCGACTACCTGGATATTAATCCCGAATATGGGGACTTGGAGACTTTCGATAAGGTTCTCGCCGAGCTTCATGCCCGCGGGATAAAAGTCATCATTGATGTGGTCCCTAACCATTCCTCTTGGGAGCACCCCCTGTTCAAGCAGGCGCTATCTGCCCAGCCGGGAGATCCGGCACGCGATATGTATATGTTCCGTAAATCTAGCGGTGGTGCTCCCAACAACTGGGGTTCTATGTTTGGCGGTTCTGCCTGGTCAAAGGTTGAGCCCCTAAGTGGCAAAGCAAGTGATTCGGATTGGTGGTATCTGCATATTTTTGACGCTTCCCAACCTGACTTCAACTGGGAAAACCCGAAAGTTCACGAGTTTTTCCGCTCCTACCTGCGTTTTTGGCTAGACCGCGGGGTAGATGGTTTTCGGGTAGATGTGGCGCATGGCTTAGTGAAAGATCCCGCGCTACCCGATGATGAGGTGGGACCAGATCGCCTTAACTATGAAGGACCGAACAGCGAAAATGGCCGCGCCCTCGATGTGGGACCATTCTTTAACCAGCCAGGAGTCCACGATATTTATCGCGAGTGGCGCCAGGTGTTGGATGAATATGGACGTGACCGGATGCTAGTTGCCGAAGCCTGGGTTAATACCCCAGAACAAGAAGCTATGTATGTACGCGAAGACGAAATGTCTCAGGCTTTCAACTTCTCGGTAGTTAATTGCCCCTGGGAGCCGGGCGCGCTGCGTAAAGTTATCCGCCGCACCCAAGAAGCCTCGGCATCGGTGGGGGCTCCTGCCACCTGGGTACTCTCCAATCATGACACGGTGCGCCACAGCACCCGGCTTGGCTATCCTACCGGGGCAAACACTGACAATGGAATCGGGGTAACCGACCCGCAACCAGATAGGGAAATCGGTCTTACCCGGGCCTTGTCAGCGACCGCTTTCCTGGCGGGGCTACCCGGCTCGATTTACCTTTATAACGGCGAGGAACTGGGGCTACCGGAAGCGACTACGCTTCCTGATGATGCCCGCCAAGACCCTACCTGGAAACGTTCCGGTTATCGCGTACGCGGACGCGACGGCTGCCGCGTACCTCTCCCCTGGTCAAATAATCCCAGCTCTAACTTTGGGTTTTCGCCTGCGCGAGCTAGCTCCCCTTGGCTACCGCAACCAGCTGATTGGGGAGAACTGTCAGCACAGGTGCAAGAGTCTAATCCCTACTCCCCTTTAAATTTTTACCGGAAAATGCTCGCTACCCGCCGTAGCCTCGGCCTGGGAATGGGAAAATCAACCTGGTTGGACAGCGACCCGGAGGTACTATCACTGCTGGTTACAGCTAGTTGTGGACGAAAAGTAATAGTTGCTACCAACCTGGCAGTAGGTTATCGCCCGCTCCCTCAATTGGCTTTAAGTAAGGGGACGAAGGTGCTTTTGCAAACCCCGACAATCACTTCTGAGGACGCAGAGTGCAGTTTCCGGGATAGGGGGATCGGCCCCGGGCAGACCCTATGGATTGAGGTTTAATCCGCTTACCCATAGCCGCATTAAATAGAGCCTGGTGAAAGCCGTTTTAAGAAGTCTGAGGACAGATGTAACTAATGCCACTTATTAAATAGGGATTTTAAGCACCGCTATTTGCGTCTCAACCGGTAGCCTGTAACCGTAGTTTTGCAAGGAGTTTAAAAATGGCAGACAACCTTACAGATTCTCTTGGGTCTTTCACCCGTTCAATTTCTGGACGTCGCGTTGAGGCTTCCACTCCTATGGAGTTTTGGACGGGAATGTCGCAAGCGGTAGTTGAACGAATCGCTGAAAATTGGGAAAAAACTACCGATAAGTATGCAGCGGGACGCCAAGAACATTATTTTTCCGCAGAGTTCCTAATGGGCAGGGCTTTGCTAAACAACCTAGATAATCTGGGGCTGTTAGAGGACGCGAAAGTAGCAACCAATGCTTTCGGTATTTCTCTAACTGACGTTTTGGAAGCCGAGCATGATGCCGCTTTAGGAAATGGCGGTCTAGGGCGCTTAGCTGCCTGTTTCCTAGATTCTTGTGCCACTATGAACCTGCCAGTTCGCGGATATGGAATCTTGTACCGTTACGGATTGTTTAAACAGTCTTTCGAAAACGGTAACCAGCGTGAACACCCTGATCCCTGGATGGAGGAAGGCTATCCGTTCGTCCTCCGCCGCGAGGAAGAACCCCGCTTTATTAACTTTGCGGATATGCAGGTGCGGGCGGTTCCCTATGATATGCCGATTACCGGTTACGGCACCGATAACGTAAATACTTTACGTCTTTGGAAGTCAGAACCGATGGAAGAGTTCGACTATGAGGCTTTCAACTCTCAGCGGTTCACCGATGCGATTATCGAACGGGAACGGGTTGCTGACCTATGCCGGGTACTCTACCCCAATGACACCACTTTCGAGGGGAAAGTACTGCGGGTGCGCCAACAGTACTTCTTCGTGTCTGCTTCCTTGCAAGACATGGTGGATAACTATATTAAGCACCATGGTCAAGACCTCCATGATTTCGCTAAATACAACTGTATTCAGCTGAATGACACCCACCCGGTGCTGGCGATTCCAGAACTAATGCGGATTTTGCTTGACGACCATGGCATGGATTGGGAAAGCGCCTGGCAAATCGTACAGAACACCTTTGCCTACACTAACCACACGGTTCTAGCCGAGGCTTTGGAAACTTGGGAATACTCAATCTTCCAGCGCTTGTTCCCCAGAATCCTTGAGATTGTAACGGAGATTGACCGCCGTTTCCGGATGGAGCTAGAAGCCCTGGGCTTTGATGCTGGTCGCATTGACTATATGTCGCCCATTCATGGCGGTCGTATCCACATGGCTTGGATTGCTTGCTACGCTGCTTTCTCTATCAATGGGGTGGCTGCGTTGCACACCGAGATTATTAAGCGGCAGACTTTGAAAGACTGGCATGAGATATGGCCACAAAAGTTTAATAACAAGACCAATGGGGTTACTCCTCGGCGCTGGCTCAAACAATGCAATCCTCGCCTAGCAGAGCTGCTTTCTGAAAAGCTGGGCAACACCGAGTGGGTTAATGATATGGATCAGCTGAAATCCTTACGGCATTTGGCTGACGATTCTGATTTGATGGCTCAATTACTGGGGGTAAAATCCGATAACAAACGGGATTTTGCGCGTTGGTTGGAGCAGCGTAGCGGGATTAAGGTAGATTCTTCCGCTATTTTCGATGTGCAGATTAAACGGTTACACGAGTACAAGCGGCAGTTGCTGAACGCGCTCTATATTTTGGATTTGTATTTCCGGATTAAAGAAAACCCGCAAAAGCCCTGGCCGCATCGAGTCTTTATTTTCGGGGCGAAAGCAGCTCCCGGGTATGTACGCGCTAAAGCAATCATCAAGTTAATCAATACTATTGGGGAACTAATTGCTTCCGACCCGCAGGTTCGCGAGATTATTCAAGTTGTGTTCGTTGAGAACTACAATGTATCCCCGGCGGAACATATTATTCCGGCTGCTGATATTCACGAACAGATTTCTACTGCTGGCAAAGAAGCTTCCGGTACTTCCAATATGAAGTTCATGATGAACGGAGCGCTGTGCCTGGGAACTTTAGATGGCGCAAATGTAGAGATTGTGGATTCAGTTGGGGACGAAAACGCCTATATTTTCGGGGCGAAAGAGGAAGAACTGCCCGAACTGCGGCGCACTTACGATCCTCGCCATCTCTATGAAACCGTGCCGGGACTTAAACGCACTTTAGATGCTTTCGTTGATGGCACTTTAGATGATGATGGCACTGGGCTATTCCATGACCTTTTGGGCTCGTTACTGGACTCGAATGGGTATGAGCCAGCCGATGTGTACTATGTGCTGGGTGACTTTGCCGATTACCGTGAGGTTCGCGACCGGGCTGCCCTCGAGTATGCTGACCAGATGGAGTGGGCGCGCAAATGCTGGATTAATATCTGTGAATCCGGTCGATTCAGCGCTGACCGTACCATAGCTGATTACGCTAAAGAGGTTTGGAAGATACAGGCACAAAAAATCTAGCTGCCGAAGCGGATTCTTGGCGATAGGTCAATAGCTAATAGTCGCGGGGTGGAAGAAAGATTCTTCCACCCCGCGACTATTTTTCTATCCGGTTTTCCCAGGACAAATCCGCTGCCCTGCCCCGCGGTTTCACCCTGGCATTCGGCTGCGCTAACCCGCTAGGCAGGAGCTTGCACCAACCGATACAGCAGCCCGGAATGTACGGCAGGCCATGCCGCCAAAACGGATCCTTTCTGGCGCACATCCATGCTGGTACCATCAAAGCGGGAAACTAAGCATCCACTTTCCCGACAGATTAAAGTCGCCGCCGCTATATCCCAAGGGGATACCCAAAGATGAATAAATCCCCCTGCCCTACCGGCTGCTACTTCCACCATTTCTAATGCGGCAGAACCGTATCGGCGATGTCCCCGCGATTCCTCTAAAACTTGAGATAAGCGAGGAAGCGCTCGGATTTCCTTTAAATCGGTTAGCAGAACTACCTGGCGGTAATCTATATCCGAATTCACCGCCTCTAAGGGAAGGTCATTGCAATAAGCCCCTCCCCCTAAAGTCGCGGTATAGGTCTTATCAGCCACCACATCTTGCACTACTGCCAGAACCGGGACTCCGTTTTCACATAATGCCAAGGAAATTGCGTAATCTCGCTTGGTTTCTATGTAATTCATCGTCCCATCAATGGGATCTACCAGCCATACCCGTCCCTCGAAAGAATCAACCTGGTGTCCTTCCTCTCCGAGCACTGGGTAGCCACTAAATTCCAGTAGTTGATTCGCAATAAATTGCTCTATTGCTTTATCAACATCGGTAACTAAATCATTACGGCTGCTTTTAGCGGTAATATTTAGTTCCATTCCCGGTTCAAGCGCCATAGCTGCGGCTTTTTTAACGGTAGCTACTGCATAATCCAATAGTTTCAGCAATTCCGGCTTTTCCATGTTCCTCACCTAGTTCTGGCAGTTACTTAGCCCAGCATCTATCAAAGTTTGAGCAATCTCAGGGGTAAGATAGTCAAAAATTAGCACCTGCGCCCTTTGCTTGCATCTCGCTTCCTCCTTGGTAT
This sequence comes from Varibaculum sp., assembly GCF_008661855.1. Classification (NCBI taxonomy): domain Bacteria; kingdom Bacillati; phylum Actinomycetota; class Actinomycetes; order Actinomycetales; family Actinomycetaceae; genus Varibaculum; species Varibaculum sp. The sequence goes on along the minus strand of NZ_RPZY01000057.1, from coordinate 8,598 downwards.
AAATATCAAAAATCCACGGATTTAGCTGAGCGGCATAGGCATCGGGGAATCCTAACTGTCCATTCGTGGCGCTAATATGATTCAAACGTAGCTCACCAGTTCCAGATTGTTCCCCTAGTTGCAAGATTGCCTGCTGTTTAGCTTCTAGACTGGGACCATCCCATAGGTCTTGCAGCCGTATTTTCTCGGCTTCATGCCAGGGATATGCCCAAACACAATCTGGTAAATACGTCGATTCATACTGACTGGGAGCACATTCCAATGCCAGGATTTTTCCGCGTAACTGCCCCAAAGTTAGCTCACTGATGGGAATCTGATTTTCTTTCTTCCATAGGAAGAATAAATCTCTGTTTTCGGCAATCAGTTTCGTAATTTGCTGACAATACCGCGGAAAATCATCCTTATTTTCATTTGCATTTTGGAATCTAACTAAGAGGAATTCTTGCGGATGATTCTTTAGAAACTCTCGGATAGTTTGCAATATGTCCGTAGCTTTAATTGTGCTTATCCACTCGCGGTGAGCTGCAACCAGGCTAGAACGAATCCGCAAATCTAAAAACCTGACCCCTATATCTAACTGTTCTGCAAGCTGGAGAGTCTGAGTTTTATAGTATCTTTGCGGACAGGTTGCGGTCATAGAATCATGAGTTCCCACGATAGTGAGATTAGCGATGGAAACTGAATCTGGATGTTGAGCCATCCAGTCTGCTTGTTTAACAGCTGCTTTCATTTTGCCCTCAGTTCATTTGTTTTTGGCGGCGCTGCATTTTCACCATGAGATGTGACATTACCGCTGCAACCAGAGCCAAAGCTGCCAATCCTAAGAATGCAGACCCCAGTACATTGGTGGAGGTTAGCACTTCGGTGATTACTTTCCCATTGCTATCAGTAATGGAGGGGGTAATCAGACCACCGAGCACAATGGGAGCTAATAACGCCGGGATATATCCGACAGTGATTGCAAAAGACATCGCAGCTGAAGAGTTCTTCTTGGCAATCCCGAACTCTCCGATGGGCGCGTAGTAGACGCCCCGAATCATAAAGGTGGTGGCAGATGCCAAAAGCATCATCACGATTAGCGCCCAGAACATTCCACTAGAGATCAGGTTACCCGGTACTTGACCAGCTGGATAAGAGCTGATAGCTGGGCTGTTGGTGAAGAAGATTGCCGCAATCAGCGCCAGTAGAACTACCAGAACTATTTCCATAGTTCTCATGAACTTTACCGTTGATTTAAATACTTTTTCTACCAGAATCGTTGAAACCAGTGGCAACATACGCAAGCCGATTACGGTAGTTGCAAACACGGCGGCAGCCACAGCCGAAGTTCCATATCCGGCTTGCAAGAAGCGAGCAAAATAAGTTCCGGCAGCTACGAAAGTGCCATAGATACAGAAAACGTTAATACCGGTGAGCCAGACTATCGGCAGTTTAGCTACTTTCCCAACCCCTTTGATTGCCTCTACAGTGTTAGCTGCTTGGGTGTCTTCATTGCCGACTTTTTGTCCTTTTGGTACTGCCCAGAACACCATTAGCCCGGCTACCAGGACGATTATCGAGGAGGTATACATGATGGTTCGAGCGCTGGCTCCTGATGCCAGCATCAAGGTCCAAAGCAAAGAAACCAGGAACGCGAGCAGACCGCGTCCAAACTCGAAAAAGCCAAATGCACTGCCTTGATGTTCTTCAGTAGTTGAGAGGCTAACTGCTTTGAAGTTGGCTGGTTTGAACAATACCTCGGTAAACAGCAGCATCAAGAAGAAGCATACGAGCAGCGTCCCCAGGGAGAGATTGGGTGAGAATACGGTGATGAATAGGGAAATCCCTCCCGCACCCAGAGAAGAAATCAGCATGATAGTACGAATCGCAAAACGATCGCCTATCCATCCCAAGGCAATGGTTCCCAGGATAATAACTAAACCTTGCATTGAATATAGGTTCCCTGCCTGAGCGTCGGTGACCCCCATGGCGGTAGGAAAATCTTTGGGAATGGTGTTCCGAATGTCCCAAAAAGCATAAATTAACTGCGCATTTACTGTGATTAGCACCAGCGACAGAAATGAAGTCGCCGTGAATCCCAGGTTATTTAACTTTGAACGCATATTCGTAGCTCCTTTGCTGCAAATAATTCCTAGATGTGCTTTAGCACATAGCCCTACAATAAAATATCCCTCACATTAAGTCAAACGTTTGAATAGGTTTTATCAGCAGCCTTAATTTACGAAAGAGCATAAAAGTGCTATTTTTAGATTTTTTTGTTTTAACGTTTTAATATCTTTTCCCCTCCTAGTTCTGCAGGAAGAAAGCTGTACCGGTAGAGCGCCTAATTACCAAAGAACTCTCCACAGTGAGCTCTTGCGGCGCTGCCACCTGACCGGAAGCTCTTCTAATCGCCAGTGAAGTCACGTGCTCAGCAACTTTCGCCGCCCCCCTATCCACAGTGGTTAAATTAAAAGCCAGGGAGGACGCCCCCAGAGAGTTATCGAACCCGCTCACCGAAATATCAGCGGGAATAGAAAAACCAGCTCTATATAGAGCCACCATAGCCCCCTGCGCCACCTGATCGTTATAACAAGCCAGCGCTGTGACCCCCAATAAAGCAACCCGAGTCAAATCATTACGAGATTTTTGGCGACTCCAAGAATCAGTCAAAAGTTGCTGCACGACTTTAAACCCATCATCCACAGTATTACCTGCCAAAATCGGATGAACTTTTAAGCCCGCTTCCTTGCCAGCACGCATTAGTGCCTGGCGACGAATTTTAGATGAATAGCTTTTCGGACCGTCCAAGTAAGTTATTTCTGCATGTCCTAAAGACTTTAGATGCAAAACCAGTTCAAGCAGCCCGCTATAGTTAGATGAACGCACCAAGTCAGCGCCCGCTAACGCGCTTTGCCCCACCACTACTGCGGGAGTTAGGTTTGCCGGGAGTTCCTCACCGCTAAAAACAGGATTAATCGCTACACAAGTGTTAATCCGTAGCTGAGACAGAGCCTCTAATCCCTGCCGATAATCATTAAATAGGGAAGCGTTTTGAGTAATCGTACGATAGCCAGCTTCTTGGGCGCAACGGTTTATATTCTCGACATATTTGTTATGTAACTCTTGATCTAGCTGGGCAACTATTCCAATTATCTTAGGTTTAGAACTGCGAAGCATCGCCCCCGACAAATCCACTTGATACCCCAAACGGTGGGCAACTTCCTTAACCCGTTCACGCACCGGTTCGGAGATTCGCGAGTCATTGCGCAACGCAAGTGAAACTGAAGATATTGATAACTCAGTTTCTTGTGCAATATCTTTTAATGTAACTCTTTTGCGCTGCGCCATTTCGTCCTCCTACTACCGTCTAACCCTATTTTCTCACGTTCAACCTCGGTAACAGGAAAACCGGAAATCTTAAGCTTAGCCGCTAGCAATCCTTTCCAAGTTAGCAGGTGTGAGATAATGGGAGGGACTTTCAATAGCCAACGATGGAAAAGTCCTACCAAAGGAGATTTACATGCATATTGCGATTACCCCCACCCCCGAAGATGCCTCCAAACTAGCGGCAAAACTGATTATTCCCCAAGTCAAACCGGGATTTAGGTTGGGGGTAGCAACTGGCTCTACTCCCGAAGGTCTATACGCTGAGCTCCGCGCCGCCCATGAGCAAGGACAATTTAGCCTGGAAGAATGCACCGCCTGGGCTTTAGATGAATATGTAGGAATCGCTCCCGACCACCCCGAACGCTACCGTAACGTATTGCGCCGAGAACTGGTTGGCAGCGACAAGACCGGTCTCAAGGACGAAAACTTACACACCCCCGATGGCACTGCTTCCGACCCTCGCCAGGCTGCCCGCGATTATGAAGCAGAAATCGCCCCCGGAGTTGATTTACAGATTCTAGGTATCGGCGCCGATGGACATATCGGTTTTAATGAACCGACCGGCAGCCTAGCTAACCCCACAAATGTGGTGACCTTAACCGCCCAAACTATTGCCGACAACGCCCGCTTCTTCGATAACGACGAAGCTAATGTCCCCAAGCAGGCAGTCACGCAGGGGCTATCTACCATTATGAAATCGGGTCAAGCGGTTTTGTTGGCTTTCGGCTCCCAAAAAGCCGATGCCGTTGCCGCAACGGTAGAGGGCGCGGTCAGCGCTTTTTGGCCTGCCTCTATTTTGCAGTACCACCTAAACGCATTCATCATCGCTGATGAAGCTGCCGCCAGCAAATTGCAACTGACCGATTACTATCGGCAAACTTGGCAAGCCGAATACCCCGATTTGCCGCTCAGCTACTAAATACTTACCTAGTTACCGTCCTGCCCAAAACCTAGACGTTTCCCTGTCTAGGTTTTGGGCAGTTTTCACATCTAACAGGATACAACTTGTAGTATCTGGCTATGACTATAAAAGTGGCAATCAATGGATATGGAAATTTAGGACGCGCGGTTGAAAGGGCAGTTAATGCCGCCGAAGATATGCAGGCAGTCGCGGTATTTACTCGCCGGAATCCTAAAGATTTAGAAACTGCCGACACTCCGGTTTATTCTGTCTCGCAGATGGCAGATTTTTCCGGACAAGTTGATGTGTGTATTTGTTGTGGAGGCAGCGCCACGGATTTGCGCACCCAAGGACCGGCAGCGGTTAAATACTTTAACACTGTTGATTCTTTTGATACTCACGCCGATATTCCCGCCTATTTTGCCGATATGGATACTGCCGCCAAGGAAGCGGGACATTCTGCCTTGATTTCTACCGGCTGGGATCCGGGGCTGTTCTCGATTGCCAGGGTAGTAAGTGAATCGGTACTCCCGAATGGCTATACCCAAACCTTCTGGGGACGCGGGGTATCTCAAGGACACTCGGACGCAATTCGCCGGATTGCAGGGGTCGAGGGCGCAGTGCAATACACTGTCCCCAACGAAGCAGCAATCAAGGCGGTAGAAAGCGGAGAAAACCCCGAGCTGAGCACGGCAGATAAACACTCACGCCTGTGCTATGTAGTTGCCGCTGAAGGCGCCGATAAAGAACGGATTACCCGCGAAATTAAAGAAATGCCGAAGTATTTCGCAGATTATGAAACCACAGTAAACTTTATTTCCGCCCAGGAACTGGCGCGTGAGCACGCCGGTATGCCCCACGGAGGGCAAGTCCTCCGTCTCGGTCACACTCAAGAGGGGGTCAAACATCTGATCCGCTTCCAGCTGCAACTAGATTCCAACCCCGATTTCACCGGCTCAATGGTGACCGCCAGCGCTCGCGCCCTGGTACGTTTGCACGAAAACGGACATATCGGAGCCGCCAGCGTCCTGGATATTCCCCCCGCTTGGTATTCCCCGTCCTCCCCCGAGCAGCTACGTGCCCAACTGCTATAGCTAGTTCCTTTAACTGTAGATAAGAACCCATTAGCCCGGAACAGTTTTAGGTCAGCGAATCTTTAAGTGAAGGTTCGCCTGTGGGGTGAAACCGATAACTTAAGGGGCTGAGGAGCATCATTACTCCTCAGCCCCTTAAGTTATTATCCTGCCTGTTTAGTTAAGAATTCAGATTCTTAACTGCTGCTGACCTGATTACCTAGGCGGTAGCAAAGGTAAGGCATTTTTCGTCGTCTCCCACTTTGACGGAATCAGCTTGGCAGAGCAAGTGTTTGTTGAATTTGCAGTCGGCAAGCTGACACGCCCCCACTTGGGAATTAACTTTTCCTAGTCCCCCCTTTTCGTCTAGGGCAATAAAGGTTGCGCATCCACCTTTTGCGATGGTCACCGCGTAAGCGTTGCAACCATTATCGTTAAAGGCACAATCACTAGCTGAACAATTTACTCCTGGCATTGCCATTGTGTTCCTCCTTTGAAGTTTTTTTATAAAGACAATTTCAATCTACAAAGGGAAGCAACAAAGTAAAAGCAATTAAACACAAAAATGTCACCCCTATTAATAAAACTCCATAACTGCTGATAGAAAGCTTTTTAGCTTCTAATAATTGAAACAGTATTCCCTAAATTTAAATAGCAATAGCGTCATTACTTAAATTAGTATTGAGTACCTAAGTTGTTGCTTATTTAGATTCTTGCAGGTTACGGCGGGCATTCTCTAGGTTAATTAATGTAGAAAAAATCTGTTGATACTGTTCATCTTGAGGGTCACAGCGCTGCAATCGCGCCTTTGTCTCTGCGATTTGGCGTGACAGGTCACCGCGAATCACCGCTTGCCACACCCCCCGCGCATACTCGCTTAGGCGGGCAGAATCATCTTGAGGCAGTGGGGAAACAATCAGCGCAGAAACCAGCCCCTGCAACTGCGAATCTACCTGCGCATTTAAGAGTTCACCCCATCGTTTATTGGCCAGAATCACCGCTCGCTGCCCTTTAAGTCCCAGTTCGTCCTCGGCGTCGCGCCACAGCTCCGCATATTTATCCAGCCCGCCCAAAGCAATAATCGCGGTAAAAAGGGCGCTAAACATGGGTACTCGAAATGCCGCTGTCGAAACCGTCTCTACCCCTACCCCAAAAAGACTAGCCGGCAGCTGTAGCAAACATTCCAGAGCTTGCCGCTCCAACTTAGCAATCGGATCTGTGGAATTGGGCAAATTAACCCTGGAGGCAGCACCCGGAAAACCAGCGCCAACGCCAGCACCAGGGGTTCCGGAACGGTGCGCGGGCGAAGTTGAGGGATAGACATTTAGGTTCGGGGAAACCTGTGAATTAGGAAACTGCCCCCTGCCCCCGCCAAAACCGCCACGCTCGGGGCGAGGAGAATTCTGCACTGCCCGCCGCACTTCCTCTTCTGGCATTCCCACCCAACCAGCCAGGCGGCGGGTATATTCAGAGCGCAACGCAAGATCGCGAATCTGGCTAACAATAGGTCCGGCTGCTCGCAAACCTGAAACTCGTCCTTCTGCCGTATCCAAGTCAAAAGACTTTAGGGTAGTGCGTAAAACAAACTCGAACAGAGGGCGACGAGAATCCACCAAACCTCGTACCGCTCCTGCCCCTTGAGCTTGCCATAAATCACAAGGATCCTTGCCGCTCGGCTCGATAGCTACAAATGTTTGAGACGCAAAGGACTGATCTTCCCCGAAAGCCCGCAAAGCCGCCTTTTGTCCCGCTTCATCGCCGTCAAAAGTAAAAATAACTTCCCCACCACGGGTTTTACCAGACGATAGCATTACCCCGGCAGCGGCATCTGCGCTGTCCCCCAGCAAACGCCGAGCAATGCGCACATGACCATCCCCAAAAGCAGTACCGCAGGTAGCCACGGCACATTCCACCCCGGAAAGATGAGCAGCCATTACATCGGTATAGCCTTCAACCACCACAATTCGGCGCTGCTTACTGATGGCTTTCTTCGCCATCTCAATCCCATAAAGTACCTGCGATTTCTTATAAACCGCAGTTTCAGGGGTATTCAAATACTTCGGACCTTTATCTTCTTCGCTCAATCGCCGCGCCCCAAAACCCACGACCGCCCCCGTCAAATCGCAGATGGGCCAAATAACTCGCCCTCGAAAACGGTCATAAGGACCGCGCTGCCCGGTAGAAAACAACCCGGAAGCTGCCAGTTCCACTTCCGTAAATCCGCGTTTACGCAAATAAGACAAGAGGGCGTTCCACGAGTTAGGGGCATATCCTAAAGAAAAGCGGGCAGCAGCGTCGGCATCGAACCCTCGTTGGTTCAAAAAATTCCTGGCAATCTGTCCCTCTTTACTGCCCAATTGCGAGCGAAAAAACTGCGCCGCATTCCGGTTTGCTTCCAAGATTCGCGAACGCGAAACCCGGTTCGGGTCTGTTGATTCTTTGTCTGTCCCCTCTTGATAGCGTAAAGTCACCCCGGTTTTGTCTGCCAGATATTGAACGGCTTCACTAAAAGACAGGTGATTAATGGTTTCCACAAATTTGATAACGTCGCCGCCCTCACCGCAACCAAAGCAATGATAATACCCTTGAGCAGGACGAACATGGAATGAGGGGGTGCGCTCATCATGGAAAGGACATAGCCCTTTTAAAGATCCCACCCCGGCAGGACGCAGTGCCACATGTTCGCCTACGATTTCATCAATATGGGCGCGCTCGCGTACCTGATCAATGTCCTCGCGTCGAATAAGCCCAGCCATATTTCATATCATAGGCGAGGGCGGGCGTAGAAAGCTACGTTACTTTCTAACGAAAAAAGATTTATATAGAGCAATAATGCTTTTCTAAGCAGCAAAATAGCTTTAATAAAACGGAATTACAAGTAATTATTTTAGTAACACGATTATCTTCATATCTGTTGTTATTAAAGCGAATAGTCCTTTTCTTAAACCTCTTTTTATTCAAGGTTTTTGCCATTTACTTTTATCACAACTAGCTCGGGCTGTATCACAACTCAGACATTCAAGTCGGCACTAAAAATAGACTAGAGAAGTAGCCTAAGAATAATCCCGGAATTGGTTCAGATTGTCTAACCATTTCAGATAATGACTATTCTAATCAGAAAGCTGTCATTTAATCATGACTCCACCAAACAATCTTCCCCAGCCCCCACTTCCACCGCAAGGCTACCCCGGTCCATCACCATACAATGCCGTACCCCCGAATCCCCCTCTCCAGTCTCCGCAGCCTCCACAACCT
>NZ_RPZY01000014.1:0-3943 GCF_008661855.1 Varibaculum sp. | reverse complement strand
TTGAAACTTAACGTGCTTGATGAAGAGTATTATTATGAATGGCTGGCAAGGATGCCGGTAGAAGGATTTACTTCGGAGAGGGTTATTTCAGATAAAAAAAATCCTTAGCTTTCGCTAAGGATGATTTCTGGCAGGGGCGGAGAGACTCGAACTCCCAACACCCGGTTTTGGAGACCGGTGCTCTACCAATTGAACTACGCCCCTAATTAGGGTGGCGGAACGGACGGGACTCGAACCCGCGACCCCCTGCGTGACAGGCAGGTATTCTTACCGACTGAACTACCGCTCCACCGAATTCTTTTACAACCACCGGTTTTATGACCGGCTTACTGCTTAATTTGATGCCTGGCAGTTCCCTACTCTCGCATGGGGAGACCCCACACTACCATCGGCGCTACGGCGTTTCACTTCTGAGTTCGGCATGGGGTCAGGTGGGACCACCGCGCTAAGGCCGCCAGGCAAATTCTGTTTTATCAGACCGCTTCTGCGTTCTGATTTAATCTGTATCAGGCTGAAAATCTTCTCTCAATCCGCCAAAACAGCTTCGGCGTTGTAAGGTTAAGCCTCACGGTTCATTAGTACCGGTTAGCTCAACGCATCGCTGCGCTTACACACCCGGCCTATCAACGTCGTCGTCTTCAACGTTCCTTCAGGACTCTCAAGGAGTCAGGGAGAACTCATCTCGGGGCAAGTTTCGTGCTTAGATGCTTTCAGCACTTATCTCTTCCGCATTTAGCTACCGGGCAGTGCCATTGGCATGACAACCCGAACACCAGTGATGCGTCCACTCCGGTCCTCTCGTACTAGGAGCAGCCCCCCTCAGTTCTCCAGCGCCCACGGCAGATAGGGACCGAACTGTCTCACGACGTTCTAAACCCAGCTCGCGTACCACTTTAAATGGCGAACAGCCATACCCTTGGGACCTACTTCAGCCCCAGGATGTGATGAGCCGACATCGAGGTGCCAAACACCGCCGTCGATATGAACTCTTGGGCGGTATCAGCCTGTTATCCCCGGAGTACCTTTTATCCGGTGAGCGATGGCCCTTCCATTCAGAACCACCGGATCACTATGACCTGCTTTCGCACCTGCTCGCGCCGTCACGCTCGCAGTCAAGCTGGCTTATGCCATTGCACTAACCTCCTGATGTCCGACCAGGATTAGCCAACCTTCGTGCTCCTCCGTTACTCTTTAGGAGGAGACCGCCCCAGTCAAACTACCCACCAGACACTGTCCGCAACCCGGATTACGGGTCAACGTTAGAACATCAAACATTAAAGGGTGGTATTTCAAGGTCGGCTCCATGCAGACTGGCGTCCACACTTCTAAGCCTCCCACCTATCCTACACATCAAGGCTCAATGTTCAGTGTCAAGCTATAGTAAAGGTTCACGGGGTCTTTCCGTCTTGCCGCGGGTACACTGCATCTTCACAGCGAGTTCAATTTCACTGAGTCTCGGGTGGAGACAGCCTGGCCATCATTACGCCATTCGTGCAGGTCGGAACTTACCCGACAAGGAATTTCGCTACCTTAGGACCGTTATAGTTACGGCCGCCGTTTACCGGGGCTTCGATCAAGAGCTTCGCTTGCGCTGACCCCATCAATTAACCTTCCGGCACCGGGCAGGCGTCACACCGTATACGTCCACTTTCGTGTTTGCACAGTGCTGTGTTTTTAATAAACAGTTGCAGCCAGCTGGTATCTTCGACTGATTTCAGCTCCATCCGCGAGGGACTTCACCTACATATCAGCGTGCCTTCTCCCGAAGTTACGGCACCATTTTGCCTAGTTCCTTCACCCGAGTTCTCTCAAGCGCCTTGGTATTCTCTACCTGACCACCTGTGTCGGTTTGGGGTACGATTTGATGTTACCTGATGCTTAGAGGCTTTTCCTGGAAGCAGGGCATTTGTTGCTTCAGCACCGTAGTGCCTCGTCATCACGCCTCAGCCTTGATTTTCCGGATTTGCCTGGAAAACCAGCCTACACGCTTAAACCGGGACAACCGTCGCCCGGCCAACATAGCCTTCTCCGTCCCCCCTTCGCAGTAACACCAAGTACAGGAATATTAACCTGTTTCCCATCGACTACGCCTTTCGGCCTCGCCTTAGGGGTCGACTCACCCTGCCCCGATTAACGTTGGACAGGAACCCTTGGTCTTCCGGCGAGCGGGCTTTTCACCCGCTTTATCGTTACTTATGTCAGCATTCGCACTTCTGATACCTCCAGCATGCCTCACAGCACACCTTCACAGGCTTACAGAACGCTCCCCTACCCAACAACGCATAAGCGTCGCTGCCGCAGCTTCGGTGCATGGTTTAGCCCCGTTACATCTTCCGCGCAGGCCGACTCGACCAGTGAGCTATTACGCTTTCTTTAAATGATGGCTGCTTCTAAGCCAACATCCTGGCTGTCTGGGCCTTCCCACATCGTTTCCCACTTAACCATGACTTTGGGACCTTAGCTGGCGGTCTGGGTTGTTTCCCTCTTCACGACGGACGTTAGCACCCGCCGTGTGTCTCCCGTGATAACATTCTCCGGTATTCGCAGTTTGCATCGGGTTGGTAAGTCGGGATGACCCCCTTGCCGAAACAGTGCTCTACCCCCGGAGATGAATTCACGAGGCGCTACCTAAATAGCTTTCGGGGAGAACCAGCTATCTCCCGGTTTGATTGGCCTTTCACCCCCAGCCACAAGTCATCCGCTAATTTTTCAACATTAGTCGGTTCGGTCCTCCAGTTAGTGTTACCCAACCTTCAACCTGCCCATGGCTAGATCACCGGGTTTCGGGTCTATACCCTGCAACTTAACGCCCAGTTAAGACTCGGTTTCCCTTCGGCTCCCCTATTCGGTTAACCTTGCTACAGAATATAAGTCGCTGCCCCATTATTCAAAAGGTACGCAGTCACCCCATAAAGAGGCTCCCACTGCTTGTACGTACACGGTTTCAGGTTCTTTTTCACTCCCCTCGCCGGGGTTCTTTTCGCCTTTCCCTCACGGTACTGGTTCACTATCGGTCAGTCAGGAGTATTTAGCCTTGGAGGATGGTCCCCCCATATTCAGACAGGATACCACGTGTCCCGCCCTACTCATCGAGCTCACAGCATGTGCATTTTTGTGTACGGGGCTGTCACCCTGTATCGCGCGCCTTTCCAGACGCTTCCACTAACACACACACTGATTCAGGCTCTGGGCTGCTCCCCGTTCGCTCGCCGCTACTGGGGGAATCTCGGTTGATTTCTTTTCCTCGGGGTACTTAGATGTTTCAGTTCCCCCGGTTCGCCTCATTAACCTATGGATTCAGTTAATGATAGTGTGTCGAAACACACTGGGTTTCCCCATTCGGAAATCGCCGGTTATAACGGTTCATATCACCTTACCGACGCTTATCGCAGATTAGCACGTCCTTCATCGCCTCTGACTGCCAGGGCATCCACCGTGTACGCTTAGTCGCTTAACCTCACAACCCGAAGATGTTTCTTTCGACTCATCATCGTGTTGCGAAAATTTGAGAGACTCACGAACAACTTTCGTTGTTCAGTGTTTCAATTTTCAGCTTGATCCAGATTTTTAAAGAGCAAATATCTCAAACATCACCCGAAGATGAGTTTTGAGATATTAAGGCAGGTGACTTTCACTCACAAACCAGCAAGTGGCGTCCCCTAGGGGATTCGAACCCCTGTTACCGCCGTGAAAGGGCGGTGTCCTGGGCCTCTAGACGAAGGGGACGTATCAGTCTGCTTCGCAAGACGCCTTGCTTTTCACTTTCTCTCAGACCATCTGAGTGAGCACTGCAAAGCACAGCTCTTTAAGGTAAGGAGGTGATCCAACCGCAGGTTCCCCTACGGTTACCTTGTTACGACTTCACCCCAGTCATGAATCACAAAGTGGTAAGCGCCCTCCCGAAGGTTAAGCTACCTACTTCTTTTGCAACCCACTCCCATGG
>NZ_RPZY01000053.1:0-69428 GCF_008661855.1 Varibaculum sp. | reverse complement strand
GTCATATTCATAAAACGGACTTAACCCCACCCACCCGTTCTTATAGCTCCCCAAAATCTGGGTAGAGTTCGTGGCAAACTTATCTTTACGTGCATCTTCGATTAAAGAAATCATTGCCTGCGATAAATCTGGAACAATCGATGTGAGAATCGGGGGCTTAGAACCTGCCACTTTCGTTTGAGTTTCATGCCCATTGGTTAAATACCAAATCGCGGTGATAGTCCCTAGCGCATCTGATTGAGAAATACTGGTAGTGACGCTGGGGGTAGCTACCGGGATACCGCTTTCAGTTGGAATGGCGGAGCTGTGTTCTCCCTCGCTAGGGGAAGCGCTACTTTCAGGAGAGGACGAGGGCGAGCTGACGGTCGTTTTTGCAGCTTCAGCAGCTTCCTGAGCAGTTTTAAGTTTTTCTTGATTCGCTTTAACTATCGCCTTGATACCTCCCCCGCCTTGCGCGCCCTGTGCAAAAAAGATAACGTCCGAGCCTTGTTTTACCAACGTCTCAACCTGGCTAGTCAGCTGGGCATCATCTACCTTATCCCCTAAATACAGCCCGGAACCAAAGGTATTAACATTAGCCTTTACTGCTTTAGCATCTTCGCTGAGCTGTTCGGCATTATAGCGAGCTACCCCCTGCGCGAAGGCAGAGAGCAAAGCTTGATTGAGTTCATTCTTTGCCCCGGCAATTGCCGCCACCTGACCACTAGCCGAGGTTCCTGCCGCCACAAATCCAGCCACATAGGCAGATTGGCTCAAATCGTAGCTAACAACCGCCACATTGTCTCGACTAGCTTGTGCCTTACTGCCTGGGGGCAGTAACAGGGCAAAATGCCGCGACCGATGATACTTCGACTGATTCATCACCTGGCTAACAAATGCTTCACCTACCCCGACTATCAGGGAACAGTTAGCGGAAATATCGCGTTTAATCGCCTCTTCAATTTTATCGGCAGATTTCACAGTGTCGGCGCGAACCGCTACCCCTAGCCTTTTCTTTCCATCCTCTAAAGCCTTAAGTGCGCCCTCATTGATCGAACCGAGCTCACCTTTGCCTACAGTGAGTAGACAGGTTCTAAAGTCAGCAGCATTGGTGTATCCCGAGGGCGCAACGTTGGTTCCCGCGCAACCGGCAAGGGCTAATCCAGCAAAAAAGCTCGCTAGTAGCCGGCGAAGCGTTTTCATTGCAGTTCCCCTTGACTGGGGACAACCTTTGAAAGGTGTTGTGCGCTCTTCGTGGTAGTCACCAAAGTTACATCCCCACGGCGCACTACTACCGCGTTAGGTATCCCTACCACCAGCAGTTTTTCCTCGCCCTCGTGATCGATAAAAGCACCGGGGCTGGCTAGTAGTTCACTGTTACCACTGCCTCGAACTATGCAAGCATCGGGGTTATCTTTGCGAAGCACCGTAGCCAGGGAGCGATAATCTCCCACATCGGACCAGCCGAAGTCCTCGGCTGAGACTACCGCTACCCCGCCCTCAGCGGCTACTGGTTCTGCAATCGCAGTGTCTATGGGGTAGGAAGGCAGTGATTCCCAAAGCTCAGTAAAATCTGCAGTCCCCGGGTTTACCCGCACCATTTCTTGAATCGTTTCATAATATTGGGGATGCAAATTATTTAGGCGCGACAAGAATACCTCGGTGTTAAATACGAACATTCCGGCGTTCCAGAAATAGCCTCCCTCCGCTAGATAACTCTCGGCTTCCGGCTGTGAAGGCTTTTCTTTAAAACTGTTGGCTAACAAAACTTGTGGTCGGCTATTTTCCGGGCTCAAAACAGTATTGGAAGCGCAGATATAACCATAAGCAGTGGCAGGATAGCTAGGAGCTATTCCTATAGTTACAATTTTTCTTTCCTCTGCCGTTTTAACTGCAGCCGATACGGCGCGGCGAAAAGCATCCGCATCAGCAATCGCATGATCGGCAGCAAAAGAGCCGGCAATAACTGAACCATATTTTTGTTGTAGCCTAGCTGCCGCCCAAGCAATTGCACCCAGAGAATTCTTCCTACTGGGTTCAGTCAGCACCTGATAGTGATTGTCTAAACCTGGTACTAACCGTTGTGGCAAGTTTTGGGCTGCGATTGCCTGGCGGTGAACAGTTCCACTTACTACCGTTAAGGACGCAGCTAGGGGGCTGAGTCGGTCTACAGTTGCCTGCAAGAGGCTACGCCCTTCCCCCAGCAAGTCAAGTAAGAATTTGGGTTGAGCTGTTCTGGACAAGGGCCAAAGACGACTACCCGGACCTCCGGCAGGAATGATTACATGTAGGCTCATAATTTAAAAATATCGTGGATAGCCTGGGTTAAGGCGAGGCTCGACTAAGGCTCGCGAATATCCACCATTACTTGCGCCTCGGTGAGGCTCTCGGCTATTCCGCTAGGCGGGGCACTAACCGATATGACTCGCGAAATCTGATTTAAAGGACAGACCACCCCTAGCGCTGACCTTCGCCACGCCAGGGTTGGCACCATAACGGTAGCGAACTCACTGTTTTCAATCAGCACTTTTTCAACCATAGCTTTATCTAGATTATTGCAGCTAAGACCAGTTTGAGCGTCAATGCCTTCGGCTTCGATAAATACGGAATGGAAATGAAAATTGTAGGCAGTAATCACGGTGGAAGAACCTAAAGTTTCATGCCCAGAAGGCTGCCCCCCAAAGAAAATAACCTCAGCATGAGCCCTGCCGTTATCTCGCTGCATCTGCTGGGCTTCATCAAGAATCCGAATCGCAGGCAGATAGTTGGTTGCCACCGTCAAAGAGGAGAAGATTTCACTTTCGCTGATTATCTTTGCGAGACAGCGACCGCTTCCACCCGCACCAATAAAGAGCTTAGAACCTGGGCGAATAGTTTCAGCTGCCGCTTGGGCAATGATTTTCTCTTCATTACTGGGAACAGCACTGAGAGCAGAAGGGGCGGAGTTTATATCCTCTAGGCGGACTGCCCCTCCGTGAACGCGCTCTAGTTTGCCCTGAGTTGCGAGCAAACTAATGTCACGCCGCACCGTCATTTCCGATACGCCCAGCTCGGTTACCAAGTCGGTAACCCGCACGGATCCATTGATATTTACTTGCCGTAAAATTTCATCGTGCCGCTGATGCGCTAGCATGGCTCTCTCCATTGAAACAGGAAACTTTTCTTTAGACTACCCTATTTTGTTGCTATTTGTCTCTTCTCGCGCTTTTTTGTTCGTTCCCAGGATGCTTTAGTAAGACAGAACCGCTAGATTAAGAATATGCAAGCAAGTTCTTCCCCTACCGAGCTTCCAGTACAAACCCGCCATCAAGAACAGTTTTCACCAACTCTTAGTGATGTAAGCGCCGAGGATAAGCTGGGTGGAAAGCTTAAAGTTTTTATCCAATGGATACAGCGCACTCGGATAGTGCGGAGCCTCTTGCGTTATAGCAGTGGACGCGGCGCGCTATTGGCGGGCGGTATCGCCTATTCGGCTATTTTTTCCCTGGCCGCGGCGCTCACTATCGCGCTCACGGTTTTACTGGGGATATTGGGACGTAGCCCGCAGTTAAAAGACGCAGTTTTTTCTTCCCTAGCATCCGCACTACCTGGAGTGCTCAGCTGGAAAGGGTCATCCGGGATTGTAGACCCTTCACAATTAGTGCTCTCAACCTCTTTTTCACTGACCGGGGTGATTGCAGTGGTGGTGCTACTTTTTTCCGCGACCTCAGTGATGCAAGCTATGAAATCATCAATCCGAGCAATGTTCGGAATTGATCAAGTTCCCTCGGGAGCAGCAGTAGAGAAACTACGAGACCTTTTAGGGTTTATAACTATCTGCCTGGGAGTAGCGGCAAGCGGGATTTTAACCTTAGCTAATACGGTTATCGCTAACGATATTTTAGGAATGTTAGGAATTAAATCTGCCCTAGCTTCTGCGGCGATACGTCTCGGTTCTTTTCTAATCAGTGCCGGCATTGACGCTTTGGTTCTGTGGGTGTTAATCCGCTTCGTGGCTCTAGCTAGAGTCCCACGAACCGACTTACTTTTGGGGTTAGCAGTTTTCGGTTTGCTCTCCACCCTCATTCGGTCACTGGGCACTTCGGCTGTAGGAGCGGTAAATAACCCGCTGCTAGCTTCTTTTGCAGCTATCGCCACCCTGTTGCTGTGGATTAACTTACTTTCCAGAGTAATGCTGATTACCTGTGCTTTTATCGCAAATCCTCCGAAAGCGCTAGCGGTTAGCGAAGCCGAGGACGTGCACGCGAACGAAAAACCGAACTACGTTTCCCTTTCCAACCCGCTCACTTTAGACTGGGCGCATCACCGCTTAAGCGGAATAGTGGACCTAGAACACCCCAAAGACACCGATTTACCGCCTGAATCTCCCTTGCGTAAAGCGCCCAGGTGGCGTTTAGCCCTGTGCTCGGCTACCGGGAAACCGTGGCAAGGTAAAGTTGCAGCTTGGATTGACAAACGAATCTCCTGGCATCAAAAACGGATAGCCTACCTGCGCTCATTGCAGGATTCTCGTCGCAATCCCCGCTAATCTGAGGCTTTCCCCGCTAGATAACAGCCGATGGGAACGCAATTAGTCGGATAGCTAATCCGCCCACAGCTAAGCACTAGAGTGGGCAACAGAATCCTTATACATCTCCCAATAGACGGCTCTTCATGTGGTGAATAACCGAAAAGCGTAGCGCGCCATCTAGGGAAAGCATTACTCCGCCCAGCAGGGAGAGTTTTGAGAAACGTTTCTTACCTGCTAGACCGATTATGCCCGCACCGATTAACCCCACCCCTACTGCCATTTGAGCAACATTTGCCACTTTCATCAAAGTGGGGTGTTCCATTTCTAGCTTCCGTAAGATTCCGAAGGGAGTTTTCGCGTCCTCGTCAGAATGCAATATCCGCATATCGACGCTGTGCCCCATAGCCCTAGCCCAGCCAGGTTCGTGGAAGATTTCAATCCCGGGCACGTCCTCTAGCTCAAGTCGCCCATAGAGGAAAGCGGCGACCTGCGCCGGAAGTCCCAAAACTTCGATTGCCCGTACCATTCCTTCTTGCCCCGACATCTTAAAAGTTTCAGCCAGTTCATTAGCATCACAGCCGGCAGTTTCCGCGATACGTTTAGGGGAAGCCGAATGACCTAGATATTCGCGTATTCTGTCCAAAAGTTCCGGATTGGGATTTGTTACCGCCCCGGTAACTACTTCAGTTTCTAGAAGCCAGGAGTGAATCGCCAGTTTCTCTGGATCGGCAACCTCATCAGAGGTAACCGCCACTATCCGTTGGTCATGGTCTGAGACATACAGACCGATAGCGGGAATACGAGAAATAAGAGAGCCTTCGACCAAATCGCCACGATTGGTTTCAAAAAATGTAGCCAGGCGACCTCCTGGTAAAGAGATACACCCCAGGGTTTTCCCTTCTGCCGCCGCGCAAAATGGAACCGAAGAAACCGGCATCGAAGAAATCTCCACTACCCGCACCGGTTGCTCCCTATCGCCTGAGCGAGAAGGAAGAGCTTTATCAGAGGGTAGCTTATTGGCGTGATATTCCCCGATGGAAACGTCGGCAGCAAACTTTTCTGCCAGCAGTTCTACCACTTCCGGGAGCGCCGCCCCCACCCGCAGCGGTTCATCTGCCTCATCTAAAGATGCCAGGCCGTCAGCCTGGTTGCGTAGCACATTTACGCCCAGCAAATGCGGGGTATCGGGAAACCAATCTGCCTCGGCAACGATATTTTGTTCCCTAAAGAACTGGCACACCGTCCTGGGATCGAGCTTGGCAGCCACCATCGCGCCCTCTTGAACATTCCAGGTAACTACCGGGTCAGCATTGGTATCTACACTGGGCAAGCTGTCATTGCTCATGATTTCTCCTTTGCGGTTACTCTTTCCTCCAGATTAACCTTTGGGGACAGCTTTTTCAGCCGTTACAGGACACAGAATTGCGAATTTTCCTCTTATCGAAATAGTGACTTAGTTCTCAACTTCTAAGATTGGCTTGCTATTGACAGGCAACACCAGGTTATCTTGAGGGCATGACACGTCGAATGTTCAGCTGACCCGCACGGTCAGCTCTTCCCAGTCCGCCCCTAGGCGGCGACGCGTTTGCCCGTGCAAAGAAAGTCCCTTTGGACTGCCTTGCCGGGCTTTTTGTTTATCCAAAGTGGACTATTGGCAAACGTTTTAGAAAAACCCAAATCTACTGAAAAGGATAAATAAAAATGACTAAGCAAAACTGGGGTTTCAACACTCGCCAGATTCACGCCGGATACCGTCCCGATAAAGAAGCCGGATCCCCGGTGCCTCCGCTGTACCAAACCAACGGATATGTGTTTAAGGACGCGAAACAGGGCGCGGATCGCTTCGCCTTAAAAGAACCCGGCCCCATCTACACTCGTCTAAACAACCCCACAAATGAGGTTTTCGAGCAGCGAGTTAATTCTTTAGAGGGCGGAGTGGGAGCGCTGTCTACCTCCTCGGGAGCCGCCGCGATTGCGCTGACTATTTTGACGATAGCCCAGGCGGGAGACAATATTGTGGCTTCTCCCTCGCTTTATGGGGGAACCTTGGCGTTCTTGGCGAATAACCTGCCCCGCTATGGCATCACTACCACTTTTGTTACTGACCCTACCAACGGCGCGCAGTGGGAGGCAGCAACCAATGAACGCACCATTGCTTTCTTCGCCGAAACTATTCCTAACCCCAAAAATGATTTCCTCGATATCGAGGGCGTAGCCGAGGTTGCAAAACAGGTAGGGGTACCTTTCATTGTGGATAACACGGTCGCCACCCCCTATCTGACCCGTCCCTTAGAATGGGGCGCCGATATTGTGGTGCATTCGGCCTCGAAATACCTGTGTGGACATGGAAACTCTATCCAAGGGGTAATCGTTGATGGCGGCTCTTTCGATTGGGGAGCTGATCCGGACCGTTTCCCCCAGTTCAACCAGCCAGATCCGTCCTATCACGGCTTGGTTTATAAAGACCTCGGCGAGGCCGCGTTTATTACTAAAGCCCGGGTGCAGGGGCTGCGCGACTTTGGGTTCGCGGCCAGCCCGTTTAACTCTTTCCTAGTAAATATCGGGATTGAAACCCTGTCACTGCGGGTGCAGCGCCATGTGGAGAATGCTCAAAAAGTAGCAGAGTTCTTAGAAGCACATCCGCAGGTAACATCAGTTAGCTATTCGGGGCTTGCCTCCTCTCCTACCCATGGTTTGCAGCAAAAATATGCCCCCGGCGGTGCGGGCGCGGTTTTGGCTTTTGACCTTAAAGGGAACCGCGCCGATGGGGAGGCGTTTGTGGATGCTTTGCAGCTACTAACTAACGTGGCAAATCTGGGGGATCTACGTTCGCAGGTTATCCACCCCGCCTCCACCACCCATTCGCAGGCTAACGAAAAAGAGTTGGCGGCAGCTGGTATCAGCCAATCCACTATACGTGTTTCAGTCGGTTTAGAGGACGTAGCAGACATTATCGCTGATCTGGAAGCCGGATTCGCAGCGATTAAGAAATAAGTGGCGCTTGCGCTTTTGCAATAAAAGACAGAAATCCGGTATTAGCTTGGAGAAATCTCAATGCCTACAGCGTTAAAAGAAAAAACCGCCGGTGGGACAAAAACCGAAATCTTTAATCCCCGCAGGCAATATCCCGGCACTAACTGGGCAAATAATCCCGCCTGGCTGCCTGGTGACGATCCCGGTAACCGCCGATTCGTTTCCCTTGGGGAATTACCTTTAGAAAACGGAGGCAGCCTGCCCGGAGGTTACCTGGCCTATGAAACTTGGGGGAAACTGAACGCCGATGCCTCCAATGCGATATTGATTGAACACGCCCTGACCGGGGACTCTCATGTAATCGGATTCCAAAGCCCGGCGCACCCCACTGCCGGCTGGTGGGAGCGGGTAGTAGGACCAGGTAAACCGATTGATACTGACCGTTACTTTGTGGTGGCTCCTAACTGCCTGGGCGGATGTCAAGGGTCTACCGGCCCCGCTTGGCCGGCGCCCGATGGTTTGCCCTGGGGGTCTCGTTTCCCCGAAATCACTACCCGCGACCAGGTGCGGGCAGAAAATAAGCTGCGCAAACAGCTAGGAATACTGTCGTGGACACTGGTAGTAGGGCCATCCGCTGGAGGATTTCGCGCCCTCGAGTGGGCGTGCTTATATCCGCAGCGAGTGCGGGCATTGGCGCTGGTCGCAACGGCCGCAGCGACCAGCGCCGACCAGACCGGTTGGGCACATATGCAAGTAAATGCCCAAGAGTTAGACCCCAGTTTTGCCGGTGGAGACTATTATTTATCAGCCGATAAACAAGCGGGTAACCCGGGTATGGCGCTGGCTCGGCAAATCGCGCACGCCACCTATCGAACTAGCAGCGAATTAAACACCCGTTTTGGGCATAGTCCCCAAAAAGGAGAAAATCCCCTGGCAGGAGGACGCTACGCCGTGGAATCCTACCTGGATTATCACGGGAAAAAACTGACGCGACGTTTTGATCCTGGATCTTATCGGGCGCTAACTCGTGCGATGATTACTCACGATATCGGTCGCGGGCGCGGCGGTACCCGCCGCGCCGCCGGTTCCATCTCGGCTCTCACCCTAGTGATTGGAGTAGATTCTGACCGCCTATTTCCGGTAGCCGAATGTGCGGAACTAGCCCGCCAAATCCCCGGAGCGAGGTACCGGCAAGTCACCTCATCATCTGGTCATGATGGTTTCCTGGTAGAAACCCGCCAGGTGGAAAAGATCCTAGCGGATTTCGTTGCTGGCTTATAGTTCCCGCTTCCGTCCTCCAGGGAGCGACTAAGCCAATTAAAGCAGGTAGGCTGGAAAGCGTGCAAATAATGGATTTAACCGGGCAGCTGCAGGACTATCGCGCCCTCGATACCCTGCATAAACAGATACATGCCGAGGTGGCAGCGGGAAAGCGAGAAAACACGGCACTCTTAGTGCAGTACTCCCCCACTTTCACCGTGGGACGCAACACCAAACCGGAAGATGTACCCAATAAAGATGTGCCGGTAATCGAAGTAAATCGGGGCGGTTCAGTTACTTGGCATGGCCCGGGACAACTGGTTTGCTACCCGATAGTGAAACTACCCGAGCCTTTGGATGTTATTCGTTTTATTCGCGCCGTAGAACAGGTAGTAATCGACACTTTGGAACCCTACGGGATTCGCGCGCAGCGAATCAAGGGACGAGCAGGAGCTTGGGTATTGAAACCGGGGGAAATCGATAAGAAGATTGCCGCCATCGGGATTCATACTGCGCGGGGTGCTTCCATGCACGGTTTCGCCCTCAACGTGAATCCCACGTTTAGCGATTTCACCCGGATAATTCCCTGCGGTCTCGCCGATGCCTGGGTAACTTCCATGAACGAACAAGGATGCAGCGAAACTGTAGACTCTATGCGCTCCCCCGTAATCGCCGGGTTACGCCGCAACTTAGACACCCCTTACTTTAGAGGTGAGGTTCAAGGGCAGGAGGACGAAAATGTCTACACTTCCTGAGGTGGGCGAGCGCAAATTATTACGGGTAGAGGCACGGAACTCGTTAAGCCCGATCGAAAACAAGCCCGAATGGATAAAAACCAAGGTAGTTTCCGGGAAAAACTATATGGATATGCGGCACCTGGTGCGCCGCTCCGGACTAAACACCGTGTGCGCCGAAGCCAATTGCCCCAATATCTATGAATGTTGGCAAGACCGAGAAGCCACCTTCCTAATAGGCGGAGCGGTCTGTACCCGACGCTGCGACTTTTGCGATATCGCTACTGGACGTCCCAGCGAATACGACCGGGAGGAACCGAGCCGAGTCGCGGACTCGGTTGCCGAATTGGGGCTGCGATACGCTACAGTCACCGGGGTTTCCCGCGATGACCTGCCCGATGGAGCCTCCTGGCTATATGCGGAAACTGCCCGCCAGATACACGCTAAATCCCCCAATACCGGGGTAGAACTGCTGGTAGATGATTTTCGGGGACACATTAGCGCCCTAGAAGAAGTGTTTTCCTCCCGCCCGGAAGTATTCGGTCACAACCTAGAAACCGTACCCCGGATTTTCCGGCAGATCCGCCCCGCCTTCCGCTACGAGCGTTCCCTGCAAGTGTTGGAGGCCGCCTCCAATGCCGGTTTAATTATCAAATCGAACCTGATATTAGGGATGGGAGAAACTCGCGAAGAAATCGAGGCCACCCTGCGCGCCCTGAGGGATGCCAAAGTCGATATTATGACTATCACCCAATACCTGCGTCCCTCCGCCCTGCATCACCCGATTGACCGTTGGGTAAAGCCCGCCGAGTTCGTAGAGCTCTCCGACTATGCCTATAACCTGGGATTTTCGGCAGTAATGGCCGGCCCCTTGGTGCGTTCTTCCTACCGGGCAGGTAGG
Organism: Varibaculum sp.; assembly: GCF_008661855.1. Classification (NCBI taxonomy): domain Bacteria; kingdom Bacillati; phylum Actinomycetota; class Actinomycetes; order Actinomycetales; family Actinomycetaceae; genus Varibaculum; species Varibaculum sp. The sequence goes on along the minus strand of NZ_RPZY01000053.1, from coordinate 59,071 downwards.
CTGTGGGCGCGCGCCATGCAGGCGAAAGGCCGGGAGCTCCCCGCTAATCTTGCCCAACTTGGCGAGGAAGGCACCGCGCGACAAGAAGCCTCCGCGCTGTTAGCGTCTCGTACACACTGAAGATTCTTATATCAGGTCTGGCTCGGTAAAAGCACTCCGGGCCCCCGTGAGTCTCGCTACGCTCAACTCAAGCCCCTCTCGTATCTTTTACCGGCCGCGACCTTTCCGCTATTTCCTATCTTTCGGTACGGAGCGAGGCCTGAGGTAAAAACTGCCCCCACGCTCCTGATATAGCTCGTTTAGTCGAGAGCTACCCTGCTGGGTGAGTACTTCCCCTGGTTCTAGCGATAACTCTCCCCACGCTTAAGTTGCTGCTTGGTTAGCGGGGAGCTACCCGGCCGGAAAGATAATAGTAAACGGTGTGATTTCTCTTTTTTCTCGCCGTTCCTTTGGGGTTGGGTGCTTCCGGTATGAACAGTGTTTTCAATTACGCGCGCTTTTGTGGTCGCGGGGGGTAAGTTTTATCCGAGTGGACAGACCTTTCTTCACAGGCTTTTGGCTTCGGATACCCGGCAGCAAAACAAGAAGCCTATCGAGGCTGAGGGCATAAGAATTCGGAAAATGCCTACGGTCTTTTTCCGAATTCTTGGGCGGGAGGAAAAACTTACTCCCCCGTGACCGCCCCTACTGGGCAACTACCGTCACGCTGCGGTTAGATTTCGCTAACCGGAGTATTCCGTCCAGAAAGACAAAGTTTACTCCCCGCGAGCTGCTAGTGACTGGCGGAGGGTTTGGCGGGATAGTTTTCCGGCGCTGTTTAGCGGGAGCGCGCTTACCTGGATTATTTGTTTCGGGATTTTGTAGGCGGCTAATTTGCCGGTTAGGAAAGCTTTAATGTCCTTGAGGGTGGCGGTTCCGGTGATTACTGCACACACTCGCTGCCCCCAGTATTCGTCCTCCAAACCGATTACCGCGACCTGCCCAATCCCGGGGAAAGTTGAGAGCGCGTCCTCTACCTGCGCGGGAAAAACGTGTTCCCCGCCGCTAATGATTACGTCACTTGCCCTCCCGCTAAGGCGCAGCAAACCGTCCTCGCCGATAAACCCGATATCGCCGGTTTCAATTTGCCCTTCGATAGCGCTGATAGCTTTGCCCGGATAGTTGGTTTTACATACCTGCGGACCGCCGATGGTGATTTGTCCTTGGCTACCTGCAGGCAGCGCTTTTCCGTCCTGACCTCTCACCGCCACTTGAGAATAGGTGAAGGGACGTCCCGCGGCCTCCGGGTGCGCTAAAGATTCATTTATTCCCAGGTAGCAGCCGGCGCCTCCGGTCTCGGTCATCCCCCATACTTGGATAGGACGCAGGTCAAGTTTTTCCATCCGCCACGCTAAGACTGCCGGCAGGGGCGCGCCTCCAATCAGAGGACGACGCCAATGCGGAAACGGATTTTCCGTAAGTTCCTCCCCCGCCTCTTTCTCCAAGGCATCTAGCATTCCGGTGAACATAGTGGGAACCGCGAACCCGATGGTGACTTGCTCGTCGCGAATAATCCGGGCAGCGGAAAGCGGAGAAAAGCCCGCAATCACTACTATTTTTCCGCCGTGACAGAAAATATCGTTGGTGGTGCCGTTAAACCCGCCGATATGGGATAGGGGCGCGAGCGCCAACCCGGTATCCGAGTTGCGGTAGTCGAAAGCGTCACGATAGTTCGCCCACGCCCAATACATGGTTTCCCGGCTGTGTTCCACCCCCAGCGGCCTGCCGGAAGTGCCAGAAGTATAGATGATTGCCGATAGCTCGCCCTGGGTTACCGGAGCAATCTCACCGGCTAGCTCCCCGGGAAGAAAAGGATTTCTCCTATGGGCAGCTAGGAGTTGTTCATGCAGGTAAGCCAGGTTTATCACCTGCGGTTTTCCGAGGGCGCTCCCCGAGGAGGACGCGGATTCTGCGGCAGCGGGGACGGCAACTTCTAGTGGTAACTCCCCCTCCTGGTCACTAAACAGCAACCGCGGGGAACAGTCGGAGACCATCTGCCGTAAATCGGCAGGCGCAGCGGCTTTGGCAAGCGGCACAAAAACCGCACCTATCTGGTCACAAGCAATCCAAAGCAACAGGTGATATTCACTGTTCGCGCTGCAAATCGCTACCCTATCTCCGCTAACTACCCCGCGTGCTTGCAGGTGAAGCATTAAATGTTGCGATAGTGACCAGGTATCGGACAATGAAAAATGCCCCAGGGGACCGGCCAGACTTTGCGTATGAGGATGGTCAATAGCGGCTCTTTGAAAATTTCTTATCGGTCTAATCATGACTTCCCCCGTTATCGTCCTCGGCTATCTTACCCACCTGGTCACCTTAGCGAGTTAACCAGCAGGTAGGTTAAACTTAGCGGCAAGGAAACCGGCAGCCCCGGTGGCGAAGGTAGGCGAGGATTTTAGGAGAACTCATGTCGGAAACCATCCAAAACCAGTTGGTTCACCGCTCGGTGCGGCGTTTTGATTCTCAACCAATCTCGCCAGAAGTGTTCGCGCAACTAAAAGAGGCTACTCGGCGTACCGCTACCTCGTGTGGGGTGCAAATGGCTTCGATAATCCAGGTGAGTGCCCCCGAAAAGAAACGGCAGATTTCTTTAGTTTCCAAACAGGACTATATTGCCGATGCTCCCCAGCTGTGGATTTTCCTGACTGACCTATACCGTTCCTACCGGATTGTGGAGGAAAAAGGTGAGAACACGGCAAATGTGCGCGGTATGGACGGGTTTTTACAGGGCTTTACCGATGCGGTGCTGATGGCACAAAACTTGGTGAACGCCGCCGAATCCCTGGGGTTGGGTACTTGTTTCTTAGGGTCAATCTTGAATAATCCAGAGAGGATGATTGAGATTTTGCAACTGCCGAAACTGACTTTCCCCGCCCTGGGAGTAATGTTTGGCTACCCGGGACAACAGCCGCAGCTCAAGCCACGGATGCCGATGGAGCTGCGAATGTTTGAGGACTCCTATAACTGTTTTGAGGGCTCCTATCTGGAGGAGTTCGCGGATTATGACCAGGAAATGACTACCTACTATGACACTCGGGCAAACGGGAAACGCTCAGACACTTTCACCGATAGCCTCACCCGGATTATGTTGCGGGACGCGCCCCTGCGGCGCGGAATGCTAAACGCGGTGCGCAGTCAAGGCTTCGACCTCGCCCTCCAGCCCCGTTAAAAGTTAGCCGCCTACCGCAATCGAAGCTCTAGGCAACCAGCTACTCTAACTGTAGTTTGTTAGAGTACGTTACAGTAGGTTACCGCGACCTCAACGCAATGACCAGGCAATTCTAGTGTATTAACAGAATAAACTAGCAGGCCAAGCAGATTTTACTACTCAGGGTCAGGGCGCGGTTCTCCGAACGATTAGATTCCTAAATCTGTTTTGCCAGCATTAATAGCAAGTCCTTTCAATCTATTACCACTTACGCCTGAGTTCACAATATGTATGCACCACCAGGCGCAAATGCTGGGTATTTATCACTGCAACTGCCCTCCGTTGGGTAACAGAGCGGACAAATTAACGGAGGCTTTTCTCCCTTCGTCTCATAAGTAACGCTCCACCCGCGATAAAGCACAACGCGCTCCCCAATGACAATGCCAACAAATCGCTGGATGTACCGGTATTAACTAAACTATTACCTCGTTTATTTCTGTTATTACCCCCAGTAGAGCCTTCTTTGGGCTTCGCTTTTTCTAAAATACCGCCATTGCCGGGGCTAGCATTATTTTCACCCTCATTATTAGAGGCACCTGGGTGTGGATTCATCGGCAGTGGCGCGCGATAGGGAGACATCCAGGGAGCCAAGAAACCGTAGTCTATTATTCCCGGTAAATCCTGCACCTTAAGAGCATTTTTCACCACTGCTATTTCACTCGCAATTGACAAATCTATGACAGCAAAACCCGTCTGAGAATAATCACCCGTACGTAAGCTCCAGTTCCCTTTGCTACCCAACGGTCGGGTGTAGATTGAAACTGAGCTATCTTCTTCCAAAGGTAACTTCACTTTCAAGGTACCTAGCCAAGGAACAGACTCTTTCTCAGCGTCTAGCAAATCAACTTGCAGCATCTGTTTAACTTCCAACTTTTGATATGGATTGTCAAGCAGTTGCCTATTAAGAGAAGCTACTATCGATTCCGTCTGAGGTAGTTCTTCCGCCTTCATCTTTGCGGCTTTACCAGCATTAAGAGCAATAATCCTTCCGACTATTTTATTAGTTTTATCTTCAAACTGTTTTTCTTTATCCGAAACAACTTTAATTTCAGGCAACGTGTCATCATCGCGGGTCAAGGATTCCTTAATCTGCTTATTAACCTGGTCATCGCGATAGACTTCCAAGCTTTTCATGGTATTCGGTAAGGCATATTCACGTAAACCTATTTTCTGGTTTTTATCATAAGGCTTAATCGTACGATTCAAACGAACCATTTCGAGTGGATTGTCGGCGAATGCCCGTCTCCCCACTGTCTGAATTTTTTCGGTGAATACTACTTTCTTTAACGAGTTACCTTCGAAGGAACTTGCCCCTAGTTTTTTCAATTCTGCCCCAAAGATTAAGGTCTCTATTTGGTTTCCTTCAAAAGCAGATTCCGCCACTTCCTGCACTGAATCTGGAATTCTCAACTGACTGAGAGAATTGCCACTGAAAGCATTATTTTCAATAGACTCTAGACCTTCCGGTAGGGTCAGATTCTCAAGTCCCCCGCGTTCAAATGCGAAAGGTCGCGCAAAGGCGTTAGGTTTAATTATTTTCACCGAATCCGGTATTTCTACCTGTTTAAGCTTTTCGGCATTTTGGAAGGCCATCGTAGCTATTTCTGTAAACTTAGGATTATTCGGTAATTTCAATAGCGTTAAACTTTCAGCTTCTTCAAATGCTGCCCTGCCCAGATATTCTACACTATTAGGTATTTTCAATTCTTTAAGTTTACGACAATAGGCAAAGGCGTTATCCCCGATATGGCGCAAATTCTCTGGCAGCTCCAACTGTGTAGCATTCAGATTTTGAAAGGCGCTACTATATATCCGTTCCAGACTACTCGGTAACTTAAGTTCTTTAATTCCTAGGTTATAGAATGCCTCAGAGTTTACTTCAGTAACCCCTTCAGGAATTTGCACTTTAGCTACATTTTTTATCCCCCAAGTAGGATTCTTGAAAACTCCAGCTCCAATACTTGTGATTTTTACGCCGCCGATTGCTTCGGGAATCTCTAGATTTTGCTGTTCCGAGGGCTTTTCTAAGAACTCTTTTAATTTTAGCCATTTAGTAATCATGCCGCGAGAGGGGCTGATTTCCCAGTCACCAATAGTTAGTAAATCCTTTGGTTTCTGTTCATCGGAGACTAGCGCATCAGCTACTGGGGATAAGCTCACCTCTGGGGCAAATTTGGGCTGAACCGGACTAACAGCTTTATCGTTAGGGTCGGTTGTACCAAATTCCGCTCGAATCATTGGTGCCCCAAAGTAACCGCCACTGATTAAAGGCAGGAATTCCCCAGTGTACAAATAAGCATGTTGAACTGCCCCAGTTTTTGGCCTCACTGAAGCATCCAAAGCCACAGCAGGAGTCTTTCCACTTGGGAAAACTTGTTCTACCGTAATATACAGCTGGCGGTTTCCCGCGATTTTATCTGAAAGAAGATCTATTTCATTCCATTTTCCAGGAAGTATTTTTATTAGGCGCGGTTTAACCACATCAATTACGCGACCAAGCGAATTGACTGATTTTACAGATAATCTCATTTGCCCTGCTTGCAGGTAAGGATTATTTCCCGCTCCAAAAATATGAACCTTTCGCAGCTGAGTATCCTCTCCTCCGGTAACGTCTATCGCGACCCCTCGTCCTACCTTTGAATGTAAGATTCCTCCGGCTAACGGATTATTATTGTCATAAGCTATCTCCCGGCGACCGACTTGTTTATCTGCGGGAGGAACTGAATTTTTCGATTTTTCTGTTTCCGGTTCTTCCGCGTCACCAGACTTTTCTTTTTCCAGAATCACATCTAGTTTTAAATCTTTGTCCGGCTGCACTTTGACCGAATGCTTTTGCGTTGCATATCCTGAATGCCCAATATAAACATCATATGTTCCGGCAGGAATCTTAGGGATACTATATTTTCCACTTTTCTCATCTGCTAAAAGCTTTAACCCTAGCTGTGGTATTTCAATTGCTGCTGCGAGCGCTTCCTGTCCCGAAGGATTTTCGCCTTTCAGATTCAACTGTAAATCTGTCTGCGGCACGGGATCGGTATTAGCACTCTTTCCTTTCCCATTTAAAAGCAAAGAAAGATTATCAATCGACCAACCGTCTCCGCTTACTCCTCCCTTATTAAGACTGAAAGCAAATAAATCGATGGTTTTACCCGCAAATTTTGAAAGATCGATACGCCGCTCAATCCATCCCTCTTGTTTTAGCTCGGTGGGATAGTTAAATACCCCTTCTGCTTTTTCCCCAGGCGCTTTGGGGACACTAACAGCTTGGAAACCAATTACCCCGCCAGCCCAACTAGCATTTTCTTGGAAGACTAGCTCCACCTTATCGCTGGGTACTACCTTGGTTAGATCAATTCGGGGCAGTTGGAAGGTAGACTGTTCGGCTGTACCCATACCATGTTGATTGGGATTAAGCCCTAAAATCCTTTCTCCAGTGACCGGACGTGGATCTGTCTGCAAATTTACGGTGGATACCCGGAAATCTCCTTCCATATCTATTCCAGTCGAAAACTTTTCAAAATCATTAAAGTAGCCGCCCGGAAGAATTGCCTCCTGCACCTGCACCGAGGCTTTGGAGGTTTCATAAATTTTATTGCTGGTAGTCTCTACTTGAACTTTAACTTCGTAATTTCCCGGCGCTGTTATTTTTTCCGCAGGTAGGGAAATTTCGTAGGATTTTTCATTGTTAGCACTGCTTATAGCCAGTTTTTCTTGAGCTACTTCTTCTTTGTCTTTGGAGAGTAACAGAGAAATACTTTTACATTTATTTGGCTCTTGCAGATTGACTAACACGGGCAGTTTTCGACTTACATACGCCTGTTTAGGTAGCTGCACTATCGCCGGTAGCTTGGTATTTACGGTAGTTGCGGCACTCACCGTGCCACTGAGGCTCCCAAGTTTTTCGCCGCCCGGAGTTTTTCCTGCTTTCTGCAGAGCTGATTGCACAGCATCATAAGCATCTATCACCCCATACCCATATCCATAGTTTGGGGTTTTTGGATATTCTTCATCAGTTCCATTACGAGTATTAGATTTCAAAATAGCTTCTAACTCGTTTACCGATAGCTGGGGATTAGCTTGTAAAACCAAGGCTGCTAAACCTGATACGTGGGGAGCGGCACCGCTGGTGCCATCCCAGGAAGCATATTTTCCTCCCGGCAAAGCCGAGCGGATCTGCACCCCAGGAGCAACCAAATCTGGTTTTATTCCAGCATTTTTCCATTGGCTTGGACCGCGGCGGGAAAAGTCTGCCAGTTTCCCCGTATTATTAACCGCTCCCACGCTTAGCACCCCCGGCATTGAACCAGGATTATCTACCGAACCAGGAGCTGCTTTTACTGCTCCGTTATTTCCAGCACTAAAAACATTCAAAATACCAGCTTCGCGAATAGTTTTAGATACTTCTTCCAGCCATGGATCTGCTTTATTACTTCCATCCGACCAGCTCTGATTAATAATCCGGGGAGCCTTCGCGCTATCCCCTCCCGGCGCAAGCATCCACTGGCACGCCTTGATAATATTGGCGTTACTTCCACCTACCCCATCACGGAAAGCACGGGCAGCAATAAATTTTGCCCCAGGAGCTACTCCGATTCGATTCACTTCAACTGTTTTATTACCTGTCTTACGCATCTCGGATCCCACCATGATTCCCGCAACGTGAGTCCCATGATTGTCAGTTGTTCCACTGCCTACAAAATCTATGTAGTTTCCCTTTAAAACAAACTTTCCAGTCTTGGCATCAAAGCCGCGAAAGTGGCTGCGCAATGCAGGATGTTGATAATCTACTCCTTGATCGATTAGACCGATGGTAACTCCCGATCCGGTAATGTTTTTGTCTTTCCAAACTTTATCGACGCGAATAGCCCGTAAATTGGCTTCTATTTCTGCTTCTTGGTTAATGCTTGCACTACGAGAAGTCCCCCCTACCGCTTGACTGGTTTTAGACGGAACAATCATTTGCGCCAGTCTATTAGGGGTTATGCTCATCACCGGTGAGAGCATTGCTAGTCCTGGCAATATTTCTTGTTTACCTAATACCCGGATAGTATTTGCTATCTCTAAAGACTCATATTTTTTAACTTTAGAATTATTGGCTAAGAACACCTGTGCTGATTTTTGCGCTGCTTGCGCACGCAGCTGTGCTGCTTTTAACGAGATAGCCGCAGGAGAAGCTTGGGAGCCTAACAAACGTTTAGCTTCCCCCAGCCTTCTATCTGGGGCATCATCTTGAAACGTGACTAGAACGTCCACTAATCCATCTTGGTTGGCAGTAATTGTTGAATCTATTTTGTTTTTTGCCTTTACCGTTATCTGCGAAGAACTTTCTAATGCAACCGACTTAGCGCCATCCATAATCACCCCGGCAGACACCAGGAAGATTGTCAGCAACAGAGCCAATACTTTCCGTACGGGGTTAGGTTCTCGTTTCACTACAACTCGCCTATCTCTAGTAAGGACAAACTAACAAAGTCTACCCTAACAAGTTCATTAGAATTACTCAATACCCATTTCTTCGCCTACACATATCCGCGACAAGGTGGAATCCGGGAAGTTTAAACTATGTATTACCAGGGTTTTATTTGATTTTTCAGCCCCGAAATAGATGATTTACCCCCCCGGACTCCAACCACCTATGTAGCGTTCCTTAGGAAACACTATTTTTCTTCGCGGTGAGGGCGCGGATTCTTTAGTAATCGACTGTTTCTTTGGCAGCGGCTATTTCTTTGGCACCTATTATTTTTTTGGCAGCGACTTTTCCTTGGGTACGAATAGATTTTCCATATCGACTTTTTCTAGTTTTAGCAGCTGGATTTTTCGCTCTATGCCGGCGCCATAACCAGTGAGGTTGCCTCTCGCACCGATTACCCGGTGACAAGGAACAATTAGCAGAATCGGATTTGCTCCTACCGCTCCCCCGACTGCCTGCGCGGACATGCGCGGGATTCCTCTCTCGCGCGCTATCTGGGCAGCGATTTCCCCATAGGTGACGGTTTCCCCAAAAGGGATGGTGAGCATAATTTCGCAAACTCGTTTTTGAAAGTCCGAACCCGAGAGCTTTATCTTTGGAGTAAACGAGGGCGCGCGTCCTCGAAAATAAGTATCTAACCAGCGGGCAGTTTCACGGAATATCAACAATGATTCTTCCCGAGGACGAGCGCCCGCAGCAGTTGCTACCGCGGCTCGCTGTGATGCCAGCCCCAACCCAGTCAGCGCGCTGCCATCGCTGGACATTACCAACTCGCCCAGCGGAGAATCATAGAACTGGATGAAGGTGTCCGTAGCCGTATGTCTCAAAACCTCTCCTATCTTTCTTATCCTAGCTCCCCGGAACCGCGCCTACTACTCCCAGTTTTGGGGATTTCCAATCGCATAAAGGGGCACGTTTTCCATCCATTCTTGGCCACGAAAACCAGAGAGGCTAAAGCGCCGCAGCCGGGCGGCCTGCGGATAGCGTTCACTAAAGGCGCGCAGACTGCGCGAGCGCAGGTTTTCTTCCGCTTTAACTTCCAACGCATAAACTTGTCCAGATCTTTGCACCAAAAAATCAATTTCACCGCGAGAATTCTCTGCCGACCAGTAATAGGCTGCGGATTCACCTTCGGTAATCAGCTGCTGGCAGACATATTGCTCGGTAAGCGCCCCTTTGAACTCGGTAAAAATCGCATTACCATCAATAATGCTGGCTGCATCCAAATCCGACATTGCCCCCAGCAGCCCCACATCTACCAGGAATAACTTGAACGCTAGCGAATCGTGATATCCAGCTAAAGGAATCCCTGGCTTCTTGATGCGTGAAACTTTGTGAGTGAGCCCTGCTTGGGTTAGCCAAGTAACCACTGAGCGGTAGTTCTTCGCCCTAGCCCCGTCTTTAATCTGCCCAAAAATGAACTTTTTGTTTTCTTTGCCCAGATGCACCGGAATGGAATGCCACAATTCCAAAGCATTTTGGATATCTAAACCGGTAAGATGCTTGGACATATCCCGTTCATATCCTTGCAAGATATTGCGCTGCACTTCGCGAACTTCCGGGAAACTTTCGGTATGAACATAGGTGGCAACCGCCTCAGGCATCCCCCCGACGAAGTAATACTGGCGCAATAGTGATATCAGCTTGGAGGCGAAACTGCCTAGCAGGTCTTTATCGCCCTCATCGATTAGTTCGCGCAGCTTGTCGTTACCGGTGGCGTCCAAAAATTCTCGAAAACTTAACGGATAGAGATTCAGAGTATTAACTTTCCCTACCGGATACCCACTGCCAGAGTGAAAAGTAATCCCCAGTAGGCATCCGGCCACTGCTAGCGCTTGCTGAGGTTCGTTTTCACAAAAGTACTTGAGGGCGGTGAGCGCTAGCGGACACTCTTGAATTTCGTCTAGGATTATCAGGGTTTTCCCAGGCGCAATGGTTTCGCCAGTTTCGATTTCAAAGGCGCGGAGCAATCGTTTCGTATCAAAACCCACCTTGAACTGGGCGCTCATCCGGGGGTTATGGTCGAGATTAATGTAGGCAACGTTCTTGAAGTAGCGTTTGCCAAATTCGCGCAGTATCCACGTTTTCCCCACTTGGCGCGCACCGTTTAATATCAAAGGCTTGCGCCGAGACGATTCTTTCCAGGCGAGTAACTGATCCATGAGGAACCGTTCCACGATGCCCCTCCTTTTAGGTTATGTCCTGATTTTAGCACAAATATGTGAAACTATGTCCTTAATTTGACACATTTATGCGAAAGTATGTCCTTATTTTCGCATAAGTTAGTTTTCCGCCAGTAGAAGCTACGGGAATTCATAGTTGAAAACTGCGGAAAGAGTATCGCCAAGACGGCAGGTTTCAAGCCGTCCGCTTGAGGTGCAACTTCATCACCAGGAGGTGGAAACTGGGTCTCCATTAGAGCTTTAATTCATGGTCAAAGCGAGTTGGGCATTGATGGTAATGTCGCTATTGAACCATTAATCCTGTAGGACGAGGCGGGGAGAAATCCATGGAACAGGCAGAACAACTGCTGGCAGGGCTAGGCGGAGCCGAGAATATTATCGAGATTGAACCCTGCATCACCCGGTTGCGGATAGAGCTGAAAGACCCGCTAAAGCTAAATGAAGATATATTAGCGGATAGCGGAGTAAAAGGGGTGGTGAAAACCGGTCACATTATTCAACTAATCGTAGGCTCGGTCGCCGACAACCTGGCAGCCGACCTAGAAAAACTACGTTAAACCGCGAGCGTTATGCATCCTCTCGAAAATGATAGCCCCGCTAACGATTCCGGCACCCAAAACCCTCCCATCTCCCCTAACTCACCTAAAACCAAGGTCGCTACCTCCCCCGATAAAGACAGCACCCGCCCTGAAACCAGCAAAAACAGTTTTAGAGGGCTGCTGCTCGACCTAGACGGCACTTTAATCGACTCTGAACACACTCATCTGGCCGCCTATAGGCGAATGTTTAAAGCCAAAGGCTGGCAGGTAGCAGAAGCTGAACTGGATATTTTCAAAGGGCGTCCCGGCCCGGAAGTATTTCAAAATGAACCCGGTCCTTGGAGAGGTCTCGACCCCGAAACACTAGGTTTAGAAGCCCGCTCCTATGTTGATATCCAGCGCGACCCTCCCCGTATCTTTGCTGGAGCCCGCAAAATCATGCAGCTAAACGTCCCGAAATGTCTAGTTACTTCCGCGTGGCGCACCTGGGCAATTTTAGCCTCCCAAATGCTCCATTCTCCCGCTGATTTGAAAATCGTCACTCAGGAAGATATTAGCAACGGTAAACCGCACCCAGAACCCTATCTTTTAGGGGCAGCCACCCTGAACCTATCTGCGTCCTCGTGCATAGTAATAGAGGACACCGTTAGCGGAATCTGTTCAGCCCGCCGGGCCGGAGTCGGTAAAATCTATGCGGTAGCTACCAGCCAATCTCCGAATGACCTGCTAGAGGCAGGGGCTAATAGAGTTACCCACAGTTTAGAAGAACTGCTCCCCTATTTTCCGAAAAGCTGGAGGTGAGCATTTTCTAGACCGCTCAGTTCCGCACCAGTGCTTGATTAAACGCTTGATTAAACGGGATGAACCTGGGCTTCCAGCATTTCTAGCAGCTGATTAGCGAAGCAATCAGCGGTAATTTCTTCTAAGAATTTGGTTTTCCCGTCCTCGTCGCGCAGCGGAACACACCAGTTCGGGTATTCAAACTCTGTTCCCGGCTGATTTTGGGTTTGCTGCTCCTTGACCGCATCCGCCAAAGTCAGCACTAACAGGCGCGAGGGAGTAGCGGCAATATAACGGTAAAGAGCCTTAATAATCTCGCCCATGTCCTGCTCATCTTCGGCTAGACCAGCATATTCGATTAGGGCGCGGCGTACCGCTCCAAAAACTCGTTCCTGATTAGCTTCCGCCTCTTCGCGAGAAGAATCCAACAAATCTAAGGATTCCCGTACCCGCAGGTCTTCCCCCGTAAGATAGCCAGCTACTGGCGGCATATCGTGGGTATTCACTGCCGCCAGTTGTTCTCGGCGATAATCGGCAGGTGGAACCAAATGGTCGGGAGCATCGAATTCAAAGAACAGTACCCCGGTGCCTAAAATCCCCCGATAGCGCAGGTAGTCGCGTACCCAGGGTTCTACTGTACCTAAATCTTCTCCCACAATAACCAGGTGGTGACGGTAAGCCTCTAGCAGCAGCACCCCCACCATCGCTTGATGGTTATAGCGTACATAGGTGCCATCTTTGGGGAGCATCCCATCTGGAATCCACCATAGGCGCAGCAGTCCCATCACGTGGTCGATACGAAGTGCACCCCCCATTTTTGCGGCAGCAGCCACCATGCGACGCAAAGGCTCATAGGCTTGCTGTTCGAGGCGATCGGGACGCCACGGCGGCTGCGACCAATTCTGACCTAACTGGTTATACATATCCGCCGGAGCACCCACTGATATCCCTTTGGCGTACACATCTGTGTCACTCCAATGATCAGCACCAAGCTGGTGGGTTCCCACCGCCAAATCGTGCATTACCCCAATCTTCATGCCGGATTCGATAGCTGTTTCATGGGCTTGACGTAGCTGCCCGTAGCAAATCCATTGCAACCATTTATAGAACTCACGGCGCTCGCCCAGCTCATGATTAGCTTTTTCAAGTTGTTCTGCGCTAGGGTTTTGCCACTTTTCGGGCAGATTAAGTCCGTATTTTTCAGTTAGGGCGCACCAGGTAGCGAACTGCTCTAACGCAGTGCCCTGTTCGGAAACAAAACCTTGATAGTTTTCTTCTCGCTCTTCGGATAGTGGAACCTGATAGATAATTTCTAGGGCTTGCAATTTACTTGCCCAAACCGGGTTACGTTTAATCAAATCACCACTGAAGAAAGCGGCACTAACGTCAGAGTTGCCGGGTATAGCTTCTGAATCTTGTTCACCGAGACTAAGCTGGGCTGCTTGCCGGAGCTGCTCAATCTTTTGTCGGTTCGTACTTGAAAGAAGTTTAGACTCTTTTATCGCATCGGGGCGAATATAAATCGGATTCCAAAAACGCCTGGAACAGGGAAGGTAAGGTGAGTTTTCCAGGGGAAAGGTCACTTGGGAAGCATGTACCGGGTTAATCAACAAGAAATCTGCACCCTTTGCAGCTGCCCATTGACAGGTTTTAGCCAAGTCAGCGGCATCACCTATTCCCCAGGATTCCCGAGAGGGAGTGGCGTAAAACTGGCTCATCACTCCCCAGGCGCGTCCTTGCCGCAAATCCGGCAAAATCAAGCGTGCCGGAGTTACCGCCACTGGGCAGACATAGGTACGCTCATCTCCCTCTATTTGCGCCGTCAGTCGATGCCAACCCAGAGGTTGCCCGGGAGGAATATCGAATGTAGCTTCACCGGTTAGCACCCCGTTAATATCCCGCGGAGGAACTAGCACGTCCATTTGGGGAAGCTGCCAAGACCCGCCCTCCTCAAAATGTAACGTCAAAGTTACGGCTTTACCATGCGGAACGTGTACCCGAATCCAATAGTGATCATCGTTGCGGGTAACTATAGATTCGGGGAGGACGCGATGCCAGGGACGTTCCTCTGCCAGGTTCAAGGAAGCAGCTATCTGGGTAGGCGTTTCAGCAGCTACATCCATTGATTTGAGTACCGCGCGCAAAGTTTCATCCGAGACAAAGCGATGAACGCCGGCATAGTCCCAATAGTCAAGTGCAATACCGTAAGCACTTGCCAGCCGTTTTAGGGAGTCTTGTTCCTCGCTCATTTTGGATTCCCGTCCTTAGCTCACGAAATAATACGCCTTTAATATACCGCTTTATGTTGGTTAGGCGCGGCGTAATCGGCGGTGAGTTACCCGATGAGGACGAGCTGCCTCTGCCCCCAGGCGATCCACCTTGTTCTTTTCATAGGATTCAAAGTTTCCCTCGAACCAATACCAGTTTGCCGGGTCATCTTCTGTGCCCTCCCAGGCCAGAATATGGGTGGCAACCCGGTCAAGGAACCAGCGATCGTGAGTGATTACCACTGCACACCCCGGGAACTCTAGCAGCGCATTTTCCAGGCTGGCTAAAGTTTCCACATCGAGATCATTGGTCGGCTCGTCCAAGAGCAACAGGTTTCCACCCTGCTTTAGGGTAAGCGCCAGGTTTAACCGGTTGCGTTCCCCACCAGAGAGCACTCCCGCCGGTTTTTGCTGGTCAGCACCTTTAAATCCAAAGGAAGCCACATAGGCGCGGGACGGAATGGTTACTCCCCCCACATCTAGAAAATCCAGTCCATCGGATACTACTTCCCAAAGGCTCTTATCAGGGTCAATTCCGGCGCGGTTCTGATCGACGTAACTGACTTTCACAGTTTCCCCGATATCAAGAGTTCCCGAATCGAGTTCTTCTAGCCCCACAATTGTCTTAAACAGAGTGGTTTTACCCACCCCGTTCGGACCGATAATCCCCACGATTCCGTTCGGGGGTAAGTTAAACGAGAGGTCTTTGATTAACTGGCGATCCCCAAAACCTTTACACAGGTTCTCGGCGCGCAAAACCACGGTTCCCAGGCGCGGCCCTGGCGGAATCTGAATCTCTTCAAAGTCCAGTTTCTTGGTGCGCTTGGCCTCTGCCTGCATTTCTTCGTAGCGCTGCAAACGTGCCTTGGATTTGGCTTGCCGTCCCTTAGCTGAAGACCGCACCCACTGCAGTTCCTCTTTCAGACGTTTAGCAAGCTTTGCGTCCTTACGCCCCTGGATTTCCAGGCGTTCGCGCTTCTTTTCCAAATAGGTCGAATAGTTACCTTCGTAAGGATATAAACGCCCGCGATCAACTTCCGCAATCCATTCTGCCACGTGATCTAGGAAATAACGGTCGTGGGTAATCGCGATAACTGCTCCCTTATAAGAGTGCAGATGCTTTTCTAGCCACAGGATGGATTCGGCATCCAAATGGTTAGTAGGTTCATCAAGGAGCAGCAGGTCAGGAGCTTTTAATAGCAGCTGACAGAGGGCGACCCGGCGGCGCTCCCCACCGGAAAGCACCGACACCGGTGTCTCCGGGGGTGGACAGCGCAAGGCATCCATTGCCTGTTCTAATTGAGAATCCACATCCCAACCGTCGGCAGCGTCAATCTCAGCTTGCAGAGTCCCCATTTCTTCCATTAGGGCATCAAAATCGGCATCCGGATCGGCCATTAACGCAGATATCTCGTTAAAACGATCGAGTTTGGCTTTTAGCGGACCTACTCCTTGCTCCACGTTTTCTTTAACCGTGAGATTGTCGTCAAGCACAGGCTCTTGCATCAAAATCCCCACGGTATAGCCAGGACTTAGACGTGCCTCTCCATTGGAAGGCTCATCTAGACCTGCCATAATCTTAAGGATTGAAGATTTGCCGGCTCCGTTAGGACCAACCATGCCGATTTTGGCTCCCGGAAGGAAAGCCATTGTCACATCATCTAAAATCACCTTGTCACCAAGGGATTTACGGGTGTGAATCATTTGGTAAATGAACTCTGCCACTGCTGCCACTTTCTGCCAGACGGTATGTTTGTAATACCCAGAATAGTGGACTTAAAAACGCAAAGCGAACCTCCTTAGATTTGGTTCAGGTGTCTTAGGCCGCTTGACCGTTAAAAGTGGTTTCGAGTATATATTCGCCGTTCGGATCCAAACTGCTCTCCTGTTGCGAGGACGAATCATAGGTTTCAGCAGATGGGTTTCCTTCTTGCAGAGGGGATTCGTTGGTAATTTCCCCAGTTTCATGATCAAGTCTCTCTTGGGGTGATAGCTCGAATTCGCCCTCTGGGTCTGCAAGTGAGGAAGCGGTATCAGACGGGGCAGAACCGAGGTTTCCCCGTTTGGGAAGCGCACCCACCATCCGCACAAAATTAGATTCCCCTAAAGTGAGATCGTGCCCCAAAGATGAGGCGGTCAGCTCTAGCCCATAGTGGGTTACGCTGTCTTTATCTTCCCATTTACTGCGGATTAGGCGTCCGGAAGCAATAATTGGGTCCCCAATTTTTATAGAGCGGGAAACATAGTGCGCTCCCCAGCCCCAAACTTTTATCCGAACTGTTAAGGATTCTCCCTTTTGCCAGTTACCGTGATTATCGCGGTAATAGGGGGTATGCATCACCCGGAAAGTACTTAGCGCTTTTTCGGGTTTAGCGGGGTCAGGACGGTGAAATGTGGGGGCGGTTGCCACCCAGCCGGTAAAGGTAACCTCGATATTTGATTTACTCATTTTTCCTCCTAGTGTTGGTTACCTCACCATGTTGCAAAGTTTCCCCGAGATTTTCTAAAAACAAAACTCTCTCACCAGGAAAAAGTGGGATTATCTCCCCTTGGGGACACGGAATTAGCTCGCGGCGATTTTCCCTATAGACTAAGAAACGGTCAGCCCCCGTAGCTCAAAGGATAGAGCAAGGGCCTTCTAATCCCGAGGTTGCAGGTTCGATTCCTGTCGGGGGCGCCAAGTGTCACCCAGGTAAACCGGTTTTACCTGCCAGTATTCCCAATACCCCCTCCCCGACAGCTTTAGTAACTACGCCCTGACAGCTTTCGCTAGTTTCGATCACCAATCTTTAGACTACGTACAGCTGCGCGTCCTTAAGAACCGGATTGTTAGCCCTACGCCCCCAAGCCTTGCGCCAAAACCTCTTTCGCGACCTCTTGACATTCTTCGCTGGACGGGCCTTCTCCGGGCGACCAAAGTGCTTTGCGGTAGTAACGAAGTTCCTGGATAGATTCACGAATGTCGGCGAGGGCGCGGTGCCCCCCATGCTTTTCCGGTGCGTTATAAAAGGCGCGCGGATACCAACGTTTGGCCAGTTCTTTTACCGAAGAAACATCCACTAGCCGGTAATGCAGGTGTGAGATTACCTGTGGCATTTCCTTTTCCAGGAACTGTTTATCAGTACCTACCGAATTTCCTGCCAACAGAGCCTGGCCTTTACCGGGAACGAAACGTTTAATGTAGTCCAAAACCTGTTTTTCGGCCTCCGCCAAATCGAGCGCCACCGCAGTTTCCAATTCCGCTAACAAACCGGACTTAGTGTGCATCTCGCGCACAAAATCCCCCATATGATCTAAGGCCTCCGCCCTAGGTTTAATCAGCAAATCGATTCCCTCATCCACGATATTGGTCTGTCCATCGGTGATAATCACTGCCACTTCTAGTAGGCAATCTTTCTCTAAATCCAGACCGGTCATTTCGCAGTCAATCCACACGAGCGGTTCTTTCAAGTTATTACTCATACCTTTACCCTAATCCAAACTTGCCTCAGTGCCAGATAGCGAAAGCCCGCGCAGCTTGGTTCATAATCCCGATAGGTTATGAAATATCGATTATGGGAGGAATGATGAATACTGTTAGCGCTAAAGATATCGAGGTGGCTGCCGGGGTATTAGCCAAGGTAGCGAGCAAAACTCCGCTACAAAAAAGTGAGCGTCTAAGCTCCGAAGTGGGCAGACCGGTTTATCTTAAGCGCGAAGATTTGCAGATTTGCCGTTCTTTTAAAGTGCGCGGCGCCTATGTGCGTATGGCAGCTATGGATGAGGACGAACGCAAAGCCGGGGTGGTGTGCGCTTCGGCGGGTAACCACGCCCAGGGAGTTGCCTATGCCTGTTCTAAATTAGGGATTAAGGGAACTATTTTCTTGCCGGCCTCTACCCCTAGGCAAAAACGTAAACGGATCGCCACTATTGGGGGCAAATGGGTGGAGCAGGTGATCGTGGCCGGGGATTTTGATGAAGCTAACCGGGTGGCAGCGGCAGCCGCTAAAGAGGGGGGCAAAGTATATGTACACCCATATGACGACCCCTACACTATAGCCGGTCAAGGCAGTATTGCAGTGGATTTAGATTCTCAGCTGCCAGCTGATACCGATATGGTTTTAATTCCGGTGGGAGGTGGCGGTTTAATCGCCGGAATGGCGACTTGGCTCAAAGCCCACCGCCCTGGAATCCGGATTGTGGGGGTGGAATCTGCCGGCGCGGCCTCGATGAAAGCAGCCCTTCAGGCAGGGAATCCGGTTTCCCTAGATCGGGTAGATTCTTTCGTAGATGGCACCGCCGTGGGCAGAGCTGGAGATTTGACCTATCAGATTGTGCGGGAACTGGTGGATGATATTGTGGTGGTTCCCGAGGGCGCAGTTTGTACCGAGATGCTTGACCTTTATCATTCCGAGGGCGTTATTGCGGAACCAGCCGGGGCGCTCGCGTCGGCAGCGGCACGCAACTTTTTACCCCAAATCCCTAATGGTTCGGTCATTTGCCTGGTTTCTGGCGGCAATAATGACCTGTCACGTTACGCGGAAGTAACGGAGCGTTCTGGACGTTACGAAGGTTTACGCCACTATTTCCTGGTTACTTTTAATCAGGAGCCGGGGGCTTTGCGCTCATTCCTAAATGACGTGCTCAGCGACGGTGAGGATATTATTTATTTCCAGTACACCAAGAAGAATAATCGGGATACCGGTCCGGCGCTAGTAGGGATTGAGCTACCGGATTCAACAGATATTAAAGGACTGCGCAGACGGATGGCTGCTTCTCCCCTGCAAGTACAAGAAATCGATCCGTCTTCGCAAATCTTTAAGATTTTGGTCTAGATTTCTTGGGGCTGACTCCCCTACTCTATTAGCCCATTTCTGCCCTGGTTTTGGGATTTAGCTAAATCTTTGGGCTGATTATTTGGGTACTAATCCAATACTATTGCGCCATTACCTATAGTTTTGGGGCTGCGCTAAGCGATTTTAGCGCAGCCCCAAAACTTTGCCCTTAACTATTCAACTATTTCATGGTTTTTGCACCCTCTTCTTGAGCTGCTACTGCCCGAGAAATAGCTTCGTCAAGAGATTTTTGTGCTTGCCCATATTTTGCCCAATCGCCAGCTTTCATAGCGGTATTAGCTTCCGCCATCGCTTTCTTGGCATCTTGCAAAGCGGTATTGAGCTTTTCTTGAGCACTGGGTGCTTTGGTAGCCGCCGGCGTTTCCTTCCCTTTAGCTGCCGGGGCGTTCTTGTTGCCGTCATTGGAGGCAGTAACCGCCCCAGAGTTTCCGCCAAATACCTGATCTAGAGCGTCTTTGAGAGTAGGCGCGAATCCGACCTTATCACCAAAGCCAACCAGTACGCTCCTGAGCTGCGGATACTGGGTAGTACCGGTGGATTGAACATAGACCGGTTGCACATAAAGCAGACCGCCCCCTACTGGCAAAGTCAGCAGGTTTCCGCGGATAACCCTAGAGCCTTGCTGGTCTTGCAGATTCAGCTCCCGGTTTACCTCGGGGTCAGAGTTGAAAGTATTTTGCACCTGCCCCGAACCGGGAACCGTGGTATCAGAGGGCAAAGCCAAAAGTCGCATCTTGCCGTAGCCTTCGCGCACTTTACCTTTCTGATTACCGGTTTCCGAATCTACGGCCAAGAAGCCAGCCATGGCTGCGCGCCGACCTTCACCACCGGGAATAAACACTGAGGTTAATGAAAATTCGGCACTACCCTGATCGGTGTTCTTACCGGTAGGCATTTTCATCGTCAAATAATAGGGTGGCTGTAGCTTGCCTGACCCGGCTAATTCTCGGGACGTAGCCGTAGGATCTTCAGAAAGTTTCCACTGGTCACCACCGGTATAAAACTCCGAAGGATTGGTGACGTGGTAGTTAGCCAATAGGGAGCGTTGCACCTTGAAATAATCTTCCGGGTAGCGCAGGTGGCTCATTAAATCGCCACTGATTTCCGAAAGTGGTTTTACCTGTCCAGGATAGATTTTCTGCCAGGCTTTCAGAATCGGATCTTCTTTATCCCACTGGTACAGCTGCACTGAACCGTCGTAGGCGTCAACTACGGCTTTAACCGAGTTGCGCATATAGTTCACATTATTTTGGGTAGCGAACTGCATGGTCTTAGCCGTAGCCGTATCGGCAGTCGCGTCGTTAAGGTTTATGTGCTGTGAATACGGATAAGAATCAGTGGTGGTGTAGGCATCAACAATCCACACCAAGCGTTTCTTCGCGCCCTGCTTGTCATCCATATTGACGATTGCGGGATAGGCACGAGAATCCAAGGTGAGATAGGGAGCCACTTTCGCTACCCGCTTAGCTGGATCGCGGTCATAGAGAATCTGGGATTCGCTGTTTATCTGGTCAGAGAAGAACAAATCGGTGGAACGGAACTTTAGGGCATAGAGCACTTTGTTAAAGAAGTTTCCAACTTTCGGACCGCCGTCACCATCAAAAGTGGTGTAAACCTGTTTATTGTTCTTTGCATCCTGATAGTCCAGTTCTTTAGGCTCTGCCCCTTTAGGTGCGCCCACAATCGAATACTGCGGAGAAGCCTTAGAGAAGTAGATACGCTTCTCGTAGTCTCCGATTTCTCCAGATTCTTTATCGGACAGGGAAGATTCCCAATATGAAGGTAGCCCCTCGGAAGTCACCTGGTTACCGTAGGCGGCAACTACCCCGAAACCGTGGGTATAAACCGTGTGGTCATTGACCCAGTTACGTTGGGAACTGGCTAAACCTGACAGGTTAATGTCACGTACCGCAATCACGGTATCACGTTTTTCAGTTCCTCCATTTTTATCCGGGAAATTATAGCGATCAACCGCGAATTGATCCGGGAAAGAATAGTAAGGACGAGACTGTTTCATCTGCCGTACCGCTGGAGAAATAATCTCGGGGTCAAGTAGGCGAATCTGCTGGGTAGAGTCCGCGTCCTTACGCAGCTGATTGGCGCTGGTTTCATTAGTTACCTGGTCATAGGAAATCAGATCTAAATCTTTCATCCCGAAGGCATCCAAAGTGGCTTTAATATTCCGGTCAATATATTGACTCTCTAATTCCCGCTCGTTAGGACGTACCCGGAACTGCTGGATAATGAACGGGTATCCCACCCCGATTACCAAAGCCGATACTACGGTCACTGCAATCCCTGCTGCCGGTAGATACCAGCCCCCCCTAAAGGCGGCGAACACAAACAATGCCGCCACAATCAAAGCGATAACCGCCAAAATCGTGCGAGCCGGAATAATCGCGTGTACATCGGTGTACATAGCCCCATCGGTAGGTGAATTTTGCCCATAAACCATAGTCCAGCGGTCAATGAAATAGGTTACCCCCACCATCACTGAAGAAATTGCCAGCAATATTCCCATATGAATCCGGGCTGGTTTACTGGCTTTGGCTTTAGGGCTAATCCTCATTGAACCTAGCAGATAATAGGCGATTAAACAGGCAACCAAAGATATCCCTAGCAGGGTCAATAAGAAAGTAACAATCAGGTCGATTAAGGGCAGACGGAAAACGAAGAACGAAACATCAAAACCGAATTGGGAATCCTTTTTACCAAATGATCCCCCGGTAAAAGCGACTAATATCTGTCGCCAATTGGTAGACATTCCCACTGCCAAGAACGCAGCGATTACTGCGGGAATACCGAAGAAGATTAAACGGTTATGCCGGGTAATCTCTGAACGGTAGGAGCGCATTGAGGAAGCTACAGTTCCCATTTCTGGACGGTTACGATAGGCAATACGCAAATTGACTGCCAAAATCACCCAGGCCAGGACGAACGCAACTATAAACATTCCTCCGGCAGCTACCCATTGGGTCAGTAATACTCGCAAATACCCGGTTTGCCGATACCAGAGAATCTCGGTCCAGACTGTTGAAGCCACTAGCAGCACCCCCACCAGCGCTACTATTACGCCAATAGCGATAGTGAGCGGTCCGGGTTTTTTAAACTTTATTTTCGGCAAGGGTTCGCCCTTGCTATTTGAAGAGCCCCCGGAGCCAGATTGGCTATTGCCACCGCCTCGACCTGACCCAAATCCCCCGGGAAAACCAGGGAAACCCCCGCCTTTCCCGCCACCAAAACCAAGATTTCCAAATAAATCGTTACTCACGAGCCCCTCCGGGTTCTAGTCAATATCTGCCTTACCGTATTCTTTCATGTTTAAGAGTTTTACTCACGCTGGCTAACTAAAGTAGCCGCGCCCCTTACAAAAATGGCAACATTACCTCATGGCTACTTCACCGGATTTGTCTTCTGCGCAGCTATCTTTGCGCTTAGCGGTTTCCTCTTTAGAAAAAGATATTGCCAGTCTAGGCTGGGATAGACCTCCTAGCTTATTCGCCCTGGTTTACACCAAGTCAATTTTTCCGCAATTAGAAGCAGAGATGGATTCTAAGCAAGCTGAACAGCTGCGCGGCGCGCTGACGGAGAATCCGCTACATTTGACGGCAGTTTTACAAGACCATCTTCCCTCGGCAGATTTAATGCAAACTTTAGGGCATCTAGTCTTTGGCGAGGACGTGGCGGGAGTGGCAGTCGCGATGGAACGTTTTTTGGTTTCTCCCCAAGCCGATACCGAAGCGCCTGAAGACCCGAAGGAACGGGAGCAGTTCTTACTGTCTCACCCCTCTCGTCAAGACGTGCGGATTGTAGCCGCCGCTACCCGTGACGGAAATACCTGGTGCGCTTCTAGGGCACGCAGCGAAGATAGCGATGATATGGTGGCGCACGGTGAAAGCATTGTCCCCGAACTTTTAGCGGTTCTGAAAGCTATGTTGGTTAGTGATGATGAGCTTCGTGAGCTAGCTACTTCTGGGGACAGCTAGGCAAATTACTAACCTTATTGGACGCGATTTGCTCACTAACCTCCCGTGCCTGATGCAGATTTTGTACCGGCACAGCCTGGATTCCCTTAATGGGTTTCACTTCCGAACAATTTGCTTTAGGCAGCAGGAACCAGCGAGCACCATCGTTTTTCGCACCAGCCATTTTTTGGGGAACCCCAGATATTGCCAAAACCTCACCACCATAGGAAATAGCGCCAGTTCCAGCGATATTTTTTCCTCCGGTTAAAGATGTGGGCGTGAGAGAATCGATTATCCCGAGGGCGAACATGGTTCCCGCAGATGGTCCTCCCACTTCCTGTAAGGCGATTTGAATATCTATCGGTAGCTTTGCTTGGGTATCAAGATATACTCCCAACTGCGAGCCCCGGCGCCCATCGGCAGGTTTACGGGTTTTCCCGCTAACCGATAGAGTCTTGCCCGCGCGCTGCACCTTAAAGCTTAGGGAGCTATCGGCAGGTGCCTCCTCCAAAACATCAAAAAGAGAGTTAGCGAAACTTAAGACCTGGGTTTTTCCCTTAAAAGTAACTTCTTCTAAGATGTCGTTTTCTTTGAGTTTATCTGCAAAATCAGAGTCTTGCGCCACTCCGGTTACTCGGAATTTTGCTGTCACTTTATATCCAAGTTCACTCAGGGCTGCGACTTTCGCACTCATTTGAGAGTCTTCCATCTGCGCTTTGGATACCTGTTCAATCTCTTTTTGGGTTACCCCTTCGGGATAGACCTCAGATTCAGGTAGAACCGCACTTGAGGGTTTAAATTTGGCAAGTAGAACTTCTGCATAGGTGACATGAGTTCCCGGTCCTCCCCGCATTGATACCGTCACCATCCGAAGCTCACCGCTAGTGGGATAAGTTTTTGCCCCTTTAATTTTAATAATCTCCCCATGGTTGGATTGGGAACGTAAAACGTTAAAGGTCGGACCGGGAGATTCGATTATAAAAGGAGCGCGGAGCGCAAAACCTACCACCATGAAACCGATAACTGACAGCACCATCATGGCTTTACCTATCCGTCCTTGGCGGAGAGATTTTGCGGATCGATCCCGTTTCATCTGTTCTCCTTTATAAAGTCCTATTTTGCGCTCCGCCTAAGGCGAAACCGGCTCAGCTACCTAGTAGTGCGCCCTCAATACCGCTACTCTTAAAGACAGTAGTCTATTTTCACGGGGGGTGCGCACTTGAAAGAGCAGAACGGCGACGAGCAACGCCCTGAATGGTTCAAAGTGCTAAAACAAATGCTGGGGGAAGAAGCAGCCGAGGACGCCTACCGTCAGTTGCAAGCGCAAGGACTTGACCCCGAAAAGCTCAGTGGGGGCGCAATGCAGCTGCCTTTCGGGGCTTCCGGCTCCCTTTTTTCCAGTCAGCTAAAACAGTTTTTTACCCCTTCCGAGGACGCGGTTAATTGGCAAGCTGCTACCGAGGTTGCTTCCTCGCGGCTACCGCAATCTGCACCTACCAGTGCCGCCCAGGCGCAAAAGATTCGCAATCAGCTAGCAGTTGCCGACCTGTGGCTTGACGCGGTTACTACTTTGACTCCTACCGGCAGTGACCGGGTGGCGTGGACACCTCGGGAATGGATTAACGCTACCCTACCCGCCTGGCAGCGCCTGAGTGAACCGGTGATTGCTAACGTGGTGCGAGCTTTTACTGAGGCTATTGCCCAGCAGTTTGACCGGCAAGGAATAGACCGCGAAGAGATGAAAGCCTCGGCAGCAATCCCGGGGATTGGCCAGATTCTAGGCCCAATGGATCCGGATGCATTACTAAAGAACTTGGCTGCGGGATTGTTTGCTGTCCAGATTGGTCAAGCTATGGGGCAGATTGCCCAAGAGGCTTTTGGCTCAACCGATATCGGCATCCCCCTGGCTAAAGAACGAATTATGGGGCTAGTTCCGGTTAATATACAGCAGTTTTCAAATGACTTAGATATTAGTGATGAAGAAATTGGACAGTATATTGCGGTTAGGGAGGCGGCTCATGCCCGACTTTTCCATTCTGTCCCCTGGTTGCGTCATAAGCTATCCCAGCTGATTTCCCGGTATGCACAAGAGATACGGATTGACCCGGAGGCTATTGATAGGTCGGTTAGGGATTTGCAAGATCGTCTGCAAGAGCAGCTGGGCGATACCCAAGGCGCTATTGGTTTGCCCATTGGAGGGATTAATCCCGCCGGTTTTAGCTCTACCCTGCCCGCCGATATTTTTGCGGCGGAAGAGACGGAGCGGCAGCGTCAAGCTATGGAGGATTTGCAGACCCTACTGGCGTTGATTGAGGGATGGGTGGATGAGGTTTCTACCAGAGCCTGTATGCCGAACCTGGAACATGTGATACAGCTAAGAGAGCTTATGCGCCGGCGTAGAGCCACCACTTCCCCTATCGAAACCGTATTGAAACCTCTGATAGGGATGGAGTTACGCCCCAAGTATTCACGTCAAGCAGCAAATCTTTGGGCGCTTTTACTCACCCAGCGGGGAATGAAAGAACGAGATCAGCTTTGGTCTCATCCGGATATGATTCCCACTTTGGAAGATTTGACTGACCCGGAAAATTTTGTGAATAAAAGCGACAAAGAATCAGAAAAAGACCAAGTTGATCAGGATTTAGATTCTCTGCTTTCCGGTACTTTGGGTTGGGCGCAAGGATTGACCCCGCAAGTGGACTCGCAGGGAGACCAGTTAGTGGGATTTTCTCCTAAGGACGGGCCGACTGATAATACGCAAAGTTCTGTTGAGGACGATTGGGGTAAATCAAATGGAGACTACGGCTTGGGTGGAAACGATTTACCACCCGACACTCCCGGTAAATAGAGTTTAAATAATAGTTATCCACAGATTTAAAGTTGCTCTAGCCTCGCAGTTTCAATCTTGAAATGCTTAAGCCATGCGGTTGATTAATGGATCGGTGATGCTTTTACGTGCCGATGGAAAAGCACAATTTGGAACTGGGGAACGTAACGGTTTCCTGGTTAAGGGGCTAACTCCTGCCCATATCGCCATTCTAAAATGGCTGTTTGAAAAACAAGCTTGGTATAACTCTCATTTAGAGCGACGTTTCCCAGAAAACAAGAAAGAAGTAAACGAAATCTTGCGCTTACTGGCAGATGGAGGTCTGACTGCCAAACATCAGGTTCCCGATGGGGACTGTGCTTGCGCATTCCATCTATATGGCTCTGATGAATTAGTTAAGGCGCGTAAACGCTCACTGGTGGGAATCAGCGGTCTTGGTCCATTGGGGATTACCCTAGCTCGCAAGTTGGTATCTTGCGGAATTGATTCTTTAATCCTGCGCGATTCTTCTCCGGTAAAAACTCGCGATTTATGCGTCTATAGAGACAACTATTTAGGGGCTATGCGTCAAGATGTTGCTCCTTTGATACTGGGAGTCAATAAGCAGCTTGCTAACCGCCCAGTCACTTTAGAAATAGCAATCTGTTCTTATCTAACCAATCCCGCCTGGGCAAAAACCTGTATCCGCAGCTCAATCCCCCATTTGCCTATTATTAAACGCGAAACCGAGATAGAAGTCGGTCCGCTTTTTATCCCCGGCAGAACCTGTTGCTTGCACTGTCAGCACTTAGCGAAGCGGGAAATAGACCCGGAGTGGCCACTATTAGCATCCCAACTTGCGAGCGCCGAACCGGTAATGGCAGATACTTCCCTAGCTGAATACGCGAGCGCCTTTGCCACGCGAGAAATCCTGAACTACCTATCTGGTCTACCAATCTCGCTGGTGGGAGCCTCTTGGGTTTTCAATCCTGCCGATCCGCTTCCCCAAGTGAGGAAATGGTATCCCCACCCCAAATGCGGGTGCGTAAAATCCTAGTCTTTCAAATCCTCCAGGTTACAGGCGGCAACCTGGTCTGGATCTGCGCCGCGCACAACTTTTAGAATCGCGGCTCCAAACTTATCTAACTTTACAGGACCGATTCCTCTCAGCAATGTCAGTTGCTTGAGGGTTTGAGGTTTAACGGTAGCAATATCTCTAAGGGTAGTGTCTGAAAGTACCGTATATGCCGGTTTTTCGAGCGAACTGGCGAGCAGCAACCTCCATTGTCTAAGGCGCTCAAACAATTCCCGCTCCTGGTGACTCGCCTGGTTTAGAAAATTTTTAGTCCTCGCGCGTTTGACCGGGGCAGGAGAGGTTTTTACCACTTCTTCTTTTGGCCAAACTGGCGAAAAGAACCGGGAGCAAGTTCGGCTAACTTTCCGATCTAGGCTACGTTTCTTGGCGTAACTGATGAAAAGCTCATCTCGCGCCCTAGTAACCGCCACATAGGCTAGGCGGCGCTCTTCTGCTAACTCTTTGACCGTTTTTGCCTGGGTGATTGGCACTAACCCCTCACTAACGCCAGCCAGGAAAACCGTGTTCCATTCCAAGCCTTTAGCGGAGTGAATAGAAGCTAAAGTAACCCCTCCTCCGGCCGGATCTAGTTGCGCATTGGCCAGTTCTTGCCATTCCTGCAGGAGCGAAGCGAGGGTTAAACCGGCCGCCTCTCGCAACTGCGCTTGCGCTACCAGGCTATTTAGAGCTTCCCAACGTTCTAATACCGCCCCTTGGGTATCGGGAGCTTTATTTGACCACCCCAGAGGACGAGCTAGTTCCGCTATGATTTCTCCGATGTTTCCTTTGGCTCCGCGGCGGGCTATCATACTTGCCTGCTGCATTAGAGAAGCAATTTCGGGCCGAGTGAAGAAACCTTCGGCTCCGCGCACACAATACTTGATATTTTCTCTCGCTAAAGCGGCTTCAAACAGGCTGGACTGGGCATTAGTACGAAACAAGATAGCAATCTGGCTGGTATAAGCGCCCTCGTTTATTCGCTCTTTAATCAGTTTCGCAATAGCATACGCCTCAGCTTCATCATCGGGATATACCTCATAGCGCACCGCTTTGCCTGATTCGCGCATGGAAGTTAGCCTTACTGCCTGGCTATTAGTCTCTTTATCACGCGAAACCACTCCATTAGCTAAGGAAACTATTTGAGGAGTGGAACGATAATCACGCGAAAGGGTAACGGTTTTAGCTCCCGGATATTCGCTCGCAAATCTCACTAGATAGTCAGGACTAGCACCGGCGAAAGAATAAATGGTTTGCGCCGCGTCCCCGACCACGCATAAATCCCGGTTTCTTTCCCCTAACCATAAGTCCAGTAAATGCTTTTGTAGCGGAGAAATATCTTGATATTCATCAACTATAAAAAACCGGTATTGCCGGCGAATCTGAGCCGCAATATCGGCTCTTTCCTCAATCATGCCACAGGTCAAAGCCAGTACATCTTCAAAATCAATAACTGAGCGTTCCCTTTTAACTTCCGCATATAAACGCAAAATATCGCTCATATCATAGGTCGATATTCCCGCCGGTGGCTGCACTCCTGTCTGTTTCACCCATTTTTCATATTCGCTGGGCTGAACCATAGACACTGCCGCCATCTCTATTGCCGCCGAATAGTCGCGCAGTGCGGCTCTATCATGGGGTAAACCTAAGCGGGAAGCTACCGCCTTTACCAGGGAAGATTTATATTCCATGATTTTCGGCAACTGTCCCCCAACAGCGGTGGGCCAAAAATATTTAAGCTGCCTAAGCGCGGCCGAATGAAAGGTTCTAGCCTGCACGCCCTCAACCCCCAAAGAACGCAACCGACTGCGCATTTGGGCAGCCGCCCGGGTAGTGAAAGTAACCGCGAGCACCGAGTAAGGGTCATAGACCCCGCTTTCTACCCCATAGGCTATGCGGTAGGTGATTGCCCGGGTTTTACCGGTACCCGCCCCAGCTCTGATGCATACTGGACCGCGCAAAGCCCGAGCGGCACTCGCCTGGTCAGGGTCTAGATGTTTTAGTAGTTCTTCTGCCGGTTGCACGTATTTTCCTTAAAGATAACGGGTATCAGGGCGAACAATTGTCTGACCTAACCAATCTTCAATCAGGTTCGAGGCAATACTTGCCGGACCGGGAGGACTAATTTCTTTTCCTGCAACTAACTGTTTAAATTCGGCGCGAGAAACCCACATAGCGCGATCTATTTCGGTGTAATCCAAGATGAAATAGGGCGTGCGGGCGCGAGCAGAAAAGCCCAGCATTAGTGAGTGAGGATACGGCCAAGGCTGGGAGGTGAGATAACGAATATCATCAACTTCTAGACCTACTTCTTCTGCACTTTCGCGACGTACCGCTGCTTCTGGGGATTCCCCTACCTCTACGTATCCGGCAATTATTGAATAAAAATCACTGCTCCAAGCGGTGTTATGGGCAAGGAGGAGGCGGTCGCTATCATCTCGAATCGCGACAATGATAGAGGGATCTTGGCGCGGATAACTGATGAAAGCACAGTCAGGACAGTGCATTTCCCAGCCCCCAGCCTCGACGGTTAAACTTGCGCCACAGCGAGAACAAAAGCTCGTATAGGAATGCCAAACCGATAGGCAAACCGCGTGCGCAGCGATTGCCGCGTCCTCTGCAACTAAAAATGCACCCACTTGACGCAGCGGCATTAGTTTTAAGGAGCTGGTGGTATATTCCGCGATTCGGCTCAGCTGCGCATCAGTAATAAACAAGACCACGCGAGAAGTTGCGCCGTTGCGCCCTAAATACCAGGCTTTACCCTGGTTAAAACGCTCATCCCAGGACTGAATCTGCCCTAATATTTCGCGTTCTTCACTTCCAAGACGATGCAAATAGCCCGATCCTAAAGGCGCATCTATATGGGAGCGACTAGCCGGTATTCCCTGAGCGGCACTCACTCCTTTAGGTATTTCCATCAACACCCGACGTTTATCTGATACTGCAAAAACCTCGGTGGTTCCCTCCCGTAACAAACTGGGAACGTGCACGAATTGGCGACATCCGGTATCCAGATCAATAAAGGAACGTGACAGAGCGGGAGTATTCATATCTTCTAACCTAACTGTTTTCCCGCTTTAAGGCATCAGCAAGCGGTTTGCGGTAATTCAAAAATGCAGACAAGGTGAGCTATTTGACTAAGCAATGCTAGAAAAAAGCTCTCCACGTATAATCGGCAAGGTGAGTAGTGAAAAGTTTACCCGCGCCGATGGGCGCGCTTTTAACCAGATGCGACCGTTAAAAATTACCCGAGGATGGGCAAAGCAAGCTGAAGGCTCGGTGCTTATCGACTGCGGAAATACCCGAGTTCTATGTAACGCATCCCTAACCCAAGGAGTACCGCGGTGGCGGCAAGATAGCGGTCTCGGTTGGGTGACTGCCGAGTACGCAATGCTTCCTCGCGCCACCGCTACGCGTTCTGGACGCGAATCGGTACGGGGAAAAATTGGGG
Organism: Varibaculum sp.; assembly: GCF_008661855.1. NCBI lineage: Bacteria > Bacillati > Actinomycetota > Actinomycetes > Actinomycetales > Actinomycetaceae > Varibaculum > Varibaculum sp. The sequence goes on along the minus strand of NZ_RPZY01000053.1, from coordinate 28,450 downwards.
GACGCACCCATGAAATCTCTCGGCTGATTGGACGTTCGCTACGAGCTGTGGTCGATATGAGCGCCCTAGGAGAAAACACGATTGTGCTGGACTGTGACGTGCTTAGCGCGGACGGCGGCACTCGCACTACCTCCATTACCGGTGCTTATGTGGCGCTTGCAGATGCGATTAAGGTGGGACAAGAAAAGGGATGGATACGTCCGGGCAAGGTGCTATCAGATTCACTATGCGCGGTTTCAGTCGGTTTCATAGAGGGACATCCCCTGCTGGATTTACCTTATGAAGAGGATTCGCGCGCAGATGTTGATATGAACATTGTGGCTACCGGCTGCGGAAAACTGATAGAGATTCAAGGAACGGCCGAAGGGGAACCTTTTGACCGTTCACAGTTGAATCAGCTTCTTGACCTAGCCGGTCAAGGAATCGAGCAGATTTCCGAACTACAAGCAAAGGTGCTGGCATGAATATTCCCAGCTCTGCCCGTCTAGTGCTAGCTACCCATAACCCCCATAAAGTTAGGGAATTAGCAGATATTCTTTCCCCCCTAATCCCCGGCTTCTCCTCAGATATGGTTGTGGGAGCCGCTGGACTCGGGATAGCGGAACCGGTCGAGGACGGAGTGAGCTTCACCGAGAACGCTCTGATTAAAGCGAGAGCCGCAAGCGCAGCTACCGGTTTGCCGGCAGTGGCCGATGACTCGGGGATTTGTGTAGATATTATGGGAGGTGCTCCCGGTATTTTTTCAGCGCGTTGGTGCGGTCACCACGGAGATGACCAAGCTAACTTGCAGCTACTCCTTGACCAAATGGCAGATGTTCCAGATGCGCAGCGAACAGCTAGCTTTGTTTCAGCAGCAGTTTTATGCTGCCCTGGTGGTCTAGAACGCCACTGCTTAGGGAAAATGAGCGGACGTTTAATTCGCACCCCGCAAGGTGAGGGAGGGTTCGGATACGACCCTATCTTTGTGGCAGATGGTCAAGATTGCACTAACTCTGAGCTAAGCGCCGGGCAAAAAAACGCCTTAAGCCACCGGGGAAAAGCCTTCCGCGCCCTCGCTCCAGCTATCGCGGCCGCCCTTGAACTCGGAGGAAATCTCACCCCAGCTCAGGCTAGACCCTAACAGACCCCAAGTTAGAGTCCAAGAGTCCAAGAGTCCAGCAGAGATTAAAGCTCAAAGCGCATCCCCGGACGGGCTATTTCTAACTCGCCCCGCCAAGTAGTCTCAGCTTCTCGGCGGGCAACATCGCGATCAGTCCAGGGCTGAATATGGGTTAAAACCAGTTTCTTAGTACCAGAATTCTGGGCTACCCTACCGGCACGTTCGCCCGACATATGAATTCCTCGCACCTCGTCCTCACTGGTAAAACCACATTCAGAGAGGAATAAATCCGAGTTGGCAGCAGCCTGTACCAAAGTATCGCATTCGTCGGAATCGCCGGAATAGGTAAAAATCGCATCCCCGTCTTTACCCGGTCCTTTCACACGGAACGCGAAAGCCGGTACTGAATGCCAAGAGGCAAAAGGGGTAATTTCCAAGGGACCAACGTTAAAGACTCTCCCCTGTTTTAACTGGTGGAACTGAAACTCGCCACTAAAGTCATCGCGCGGGCTAAAACCATCTAGTCCCCTGACGCGATCTTTTACCCCTTTCGGGGCATAAACCGGAATCGGCCCGAGCGCACCGCGCGGGTGCCAACGCCGATGAACCTGCATAGAAACAATATCTGAACAATGATCCGCGTGTAGGTGCGAAAGCACGAGGGCATCAAGTTTGGTCGGGTCAGTATAGTTCCAAAGCTGCCCGAAAGACCCCGGCCCTAAATCAAAGACCACCGAATAGGTGTGCGGAACCCCTAATGCGTCCTTACCTTGCGCTTGCAGTAGATAACACGAGGCAGGCGAGGCCGGCCCCGACATAGATCCAGTTACTCCTATGATGGTTAAAATCATTATTAGTCGATTTTCTCCTGCTTTATTCCATTAAAGTTCGCCCCCATAATCCGAGATGCGAGAGCGGCGAAGCTGTCTTTAGTTTCAGTACAAATAAACTGGTGATTGGCTTTTTGAGTGCCGAAAGGATGCAGCATTTTTCCCTCCAAAAGTTCGCTATAAACCTTTCTGGCCACCGCCGACGAGGAGGAAATCAGGGACACGTTTTCACCCATAAAATAAGAAATCGGTCCTTCTAGCAGCGGATAGTGAGTGCAACCGAGAACTAAAGTATCAACCCCTGCCTGTTTCAGTGGAGTTAGATATTCCTCGGTGACATCAAAAAGCTCTTGAGAAGCGGTAATACCTTCCTCGGCGAACTCTACGAAACGCGGACAGGCCTGGGTAAAAACTTCCGCCCCCATTCCAGATAGTTTACGCTGGTAAACCCCGGATTCTATCGTAGCTCTGGTGCCAATTACCCCGATTTTGCCGTTGCGCGAACGAGTGAGCGCTTGTTCAACCGCCGGCTGCACCACTTCCACTACCGGAATCCCCTGTTCAACCTGATAGCGCTGACGCGCTTGATCTAACACCGCACACGAGGCAGTATTACAGGCTATCACCAGCATTTTCACACCCGAATTAACCAGGGAATCCATGATTGAAAGACAATAGTGGCGTACGGTCCTTAAATCCTTTTCCCCATAGGGGGTGTGCGCCGTATCGCCCACATAACGGATTTCTTCTCGGGGTAACACATCTAGCACCGCGCGCGCGACCGTAAGACCCCCTACCCCAGAGTCGAAAATACCGATAGCCGATTCATTAGTCACAAAAACAGCCTAACTAGGCTGCGGCCAGCAATCTATCGCCTGTAACAGTGAATCTTGCCACCCAGAAAGCCATTCATAAAAGGAAGAGACCAGAACTTCCTCAAATTTTTCATTACTTGATTGCGCTTTAACCTGGGAAGACACTTGTTTAGCTACCAAGGGGGTGTCGCCGCGCTTCTCGGGATATAACTTGCCCGATATGGCAAGACGCACATCGTTTACTCCGCTTAACCAATCCCACTCTTGCCCACTTTTTATTAACAACGAGTTTTCGCTCTGTTTCGAGAGCAGACCATAGAGCAAATCTAGCCTTTCAGCTTTTTGAGTTCGCAGCTGCGAATCGGTCAAATCCCGCATTGCCTGTGCGGTTCTTTGGTCATTAGCTCCCGGAGGAAGTAAGCGATCTAAAGAAGCATTCTCTAAATGAATATCGCTAGCCTCTGCCTCCGTCTCTGCCTCGGGATTCTCGAGGATGGTGGTGATTTCAAAAGGTAAAACCGGAGGATCAAGCAAGGTTCTGACTTCAGAAATAGCTTTTAAGAACAGGTGACGCTCAACTTCCCCCAGTGAGCATTCCCATCCTCCCGGCACTGGGCGGAAAGCGTTCATACTTCTTCCGGTCCGCCAAGGGTAGCCCGCAATCCGTACCCATGTAGTGCTTGTACTAGGGCTTCCATTCTTTCCCGAGTTCCGTAGGCAATCTCGGTTTTCCCCTGGTTAAAAATCTCTAGCCGGGTGCGCCTAGCTTTTTCAGTGGACATCGAAAACTGGTGAGCTAGCACCCTTTCAACATATCTAGGCTGATTAACCGGATCGCGCCAGATGGCTACCCGCCAGCTACCAAGGGTAGTTTTACCCGCACAGGTAGGTGCGCCTGGAGTGGAAGCCAAATCATTAACCATACCCTAAGGGTATTAGGAATCCGCTGCTAATGGGGGGCTTTGACAAACTTTTTTATCCCGCCATCCTTTTATGCTTGGTTGGATAAGGTTTTATTCTTTAACTCCACCTGATGAGCAGAAAAATATCTGCCACCCCAGTTGCGAGTATGCTGCAAGTATGAGTTCTTCGATAACCACCTCTCTACTGACCGATATGTATGAACTGACCATGGTGGATGCAACTTTGCAATCTGGCACCTGGAATCGGCAGGTAACTTTTGAGCTTTTTGGTCGCCGCCTGCCACCTGCACGTCGATTTGGGGTGATGGCCGGTAACGCCCGCATCATCGAGGCTTTGGAACGTTTTGAGTTTTCCAAAGACGAAATCGACTATCTGTCACGAGAGAAAATTGTTTCCGATGATTGCCTTGACTATCTAAAGGACTATCGGTTCAAAGGGCGAATTCGTGGATACGCCGAGGGAGAATGCTATTTTGAATCTTCTCCCCTGCTTCAAGTAGAGGGCACTTTTGCCGAATGCGTCCTATTAGAGACGCTGCTGTTATCGATTTTAAATCACGATTGTGCGGTAGCATCGGCTGCTTCGCGAATGACTATCGCAGCTCACGGACGTCCCTGCGTAGATATGGGAGCGCGGCGCACCCATGAACGCAGCGCAGTTTCGGCTGCCAGAGCCGCCTATATTGGAGGATTCAAAGGGACATCTTGCCTGGAAGCAGGGAAACGTTACGGGATTCCCACCATTGGCACGGCCGCACACTCCTTTACTTTGATACACGATAGCGAAGAGGACGCTTTTAGGGCGCAACTAGCTAATCTAGGACCGGGAACCACTCTTTTAGTGGACACTTACGATGTGCAGCGCGCCGTAAAACGAGGAGTAAAACTGGCGCGCGAAGCCGGTGGAGAACTAGGATGTGTCCGTTTGGATTCTGGGGATTTGGTGGCGGAGGCTTTCAAAGTTCGTGCTCTCTTGGATTCTTTAGACGCAAAAAGCACCAAGATTACGGTCACTAACGACCTGGATGAATATGCGATTGCCGCTTTAGGGGCTGCACCGGTCGATTCTTATGGGGTGGGAACCAAGATGGTGACCGGTTCGGGAATTCCGACAGCTGCTTTAGTTTATAAACTGGTACAGCGGGTCAATGAGGACGGATCGGTTCATGACGTAGCTAAACGTTCGTCCTCTAAATCTACTTTAGGAGGACGTAAGTTTGCTGGTCGCGCCCGCGGAGAGGATGGTTATGCGACCGGGGAGCTGGTGGTGATAGCCGATAGCGCCGAGCAGGCTCAGGCAGAGTTTGAGCGGCGTAACGCCCGAGCTTTATTAGTGGATTTGGTTACCGATGGGCAGGCTAATGCTAGTTTCGTAGGTAAAGAGGCTTTGCAGGAAGCTCAAGAACGCCATATTCACTCACGTAACGAACTGCCCTATCAGGGGTGGAGGTTATCTGCCGGGGAAGCAGCGATTCCTACCGAAATTATTGATTTAACAAAGCGCGAGGACGAGGTGGAGCTGCCCACAGTTTCCTCTGATTTACGCAGTTAAAGGGCTTTAGCGGGAATCACCGGGATTTCTAAACGGCCAGTCCGCTCCCCCGTTGGAATCCATTTCTTTCTTGATTTCTACGCAACGCGGACAAATGGGGTGATTACTCACCTCGCGGGTGGGAACCCATACTTTCCCACAGAGGGCAACTACCGGCTGCCCGGTTATCCGCGAGGCAGCCAGGCGATGTGCAGAAACGTAATGGGCGTAACGGTCTTTATCACCGGGTTCTTGGCGTCGGGTCTCCGGACGTTCTAGGACTCCGATTCCGCTTTGACTGTGTTGTTCATCTGGGTCTGATAGTCCATCACGTATATTCATGGTTTATATTTTAGACGAACAATTACAGTGAGGTACTCCACTAAAATCTTTTTGTCCATCAAATTGAGCATATTTTCCAGCTTCTTTAATAGAAAGTGAGCCAGAAAACCGCAGACTTGCTTAACCGAGCAACGGATCTGACTCTAAACTTCAAGGAAGAGGAACATGAGCGTTTCAAACCCGGTGGCAGAGCTGCCACCCGAAAAAGTTAAAAAAGCCCGACAAACTGCCACCATCATCGCCCTAATTGCCACCCTAGGGCCATTCTTTTACGGCTTCGAAGGAATGGTACTAAATGGAGCAATCAAAGCAGTTGCTGGAGATTTCAAACTAGGAACTATTGCCCAGGGTTTAGCTGGTTCAGCAGGCATTATCGGAGGTCTAATAGGTGCGGTATTCGCCGGAAGAATCTCCGACAGAATTGGACGCAAAAAAGCTCTACAACTAGTAGGCCCCTTCCTGCTATTTGAAGCTATTTTCGGTGCTTTCAGTCCTCTACTGGGAGTTCAGGGAGGATACTTTTTCTTAATCTTTTGTCGAGTGATTGGAGGAATCGGCTTCGGAGCAGCCACTACAGTAGCTCCCGGCTATGTGGCAGAGATTTCTCCCACCGAAATTCGAGGACGCTTAATCGGTTTCCGCCAATTAGCTATTATTCTGGGGCTATTCCTAGCCGCTTGGATTAATAGCGCCATTTTAGCTATTGCCGGCGAACAAGGATCCCTCGCGGTAATGGCGTTCGGGCTAAAAGCCTGGCAGTGGATGTTTTTATGTCTACTGATACCGGCAATTGCATTCGTTATATTGACGGCACTAATCCCAGAATCCCCTCGCTTCTTAGTATCAGTAGGTAAAGACGAACAAGCAGCTATTACCTTGGCTAAAGTATCTGCAGAAGCAGATCCGGAGGCAAAAATTGCCCAAATTCGGGCTTCTTTTGGACAAAGCGGAAATCGCAAGCTCACAATTAAAGAAATTATGTCCTCTAAATGGCGTCCTCTGGTTTTTGTCGCTATGGCAATTGCTGCTTTCCAACAGCTCACCGGAACAAATGGTATCTTCTTCTACTCCAATAAGCTCTTTGAAACTGTAGGGTTTAGCGAAGAAATGGCATTCCAACAAACCACTCTCCTAACTTTCTTCAAAATCGTGGGGGTGCTTACCGGCATCTTCCTGGTTGACAAAGTGGGACGCAAACGAATGCTGATGATTGGCGGCACCATGATATTCGTTGCCTTAGGGCTAGTGGCTCTCGTATTCACCATCGCCCCCACCGGCCCGGATGGGAGCGCCGATGTTGCTAGCCAACCTCTCCTAGGCTGGATAGCAGTGGGAGCCCTATGCCTTTTCCTCTTGGGATTCACTTCCTCTTGGGGTCCTATATTCTCAATATTGATGGGAGAAATGTTCCCCAACGAGATACGCGGAGGCGCAATGTCTCTAGCCAGCGGTGCAGATTTCTTGGTCAACTTCCTAGTGGTTTTCTTCTTCCCCTTCCTAGTTGCCTGGTCACCGGCTGGCGTGTACTGGATTTTCTTTGTCTTCGGTGTGCTAGCCGTTATCTTCACCGGAAAATTTGTCCAAGAAACATCTGGAAAACAACTTGAGGAGATGGGAATCTAAAATGAGTACTTCCGACAATAGCACAGCTAAAACGCGAGTTATCCCAGATAATGTACGTAATGTTCTGGTGCTAATGACCGATCAGCACCGAGTCGATACCATTGGGTGCCTAGGGAATCCCCATGCTAAAACTCCAAATATCGACCAATTAGGTGAAAACGGCTTTGCTTTCACAAACTGTTTCACCCCAACCGCGATTTGCACCCCCGCCAGAGCCTCCCTAATGACTGGAAAGCTTCCCCTAAAACACCAGGTACTTGCCAATCCGGAATGGAATATCGCCTACAACACAGACATTCCTTTAGATAGCTGGACTTATACACAAGAACTACGAAATCACGGCTACAACGTAGGTATAGTGGGCAAATACCACTGCGGATACAATCTGCCTGACAAATTCGGAGCCGATGACGACACTTATTGGGGAGCTGAAAACCCAGTTGCGAACGAAAAATATGTCGCCTGGCTCAAAGAGAATAATCTTCCCCCGGTGAAAGCCCATGATTTGTGGCGAGGAGAGCTACCAGGAGGCAGACCCGGACACATTATCGCCGCCCGCCTCGACCAACCTGAGGAAGCAACTTTTGAGCGTTTCTTGACCGACCGGGCAATAGAGAAACTACGCGAATACGCAAAAGACTGGAAACAAAGCGGTAAACCTTTCTGCTTGGACGTCCATTATTACGGCCCCCACTTACCCTATTTCTTACCAGATAAATGGTTCGACCTGATTGACCCAGACAACGTGGAGTTACCAGAAAACTTCGGGGACACCCTATTTGGTAAGCCGCCAATTCAACAAAATTATGCAACCTATTGGTCTACCTCAAGTTTCACCAACGAACAGTGGAAGAAACTAATCGCCGTATATTGGGGATATGTGGCCATGATTGATTACGAGATTGGCAGAATAATGCAGGTAGCCCGCGAACTCGGAGTACTAGATGATACTGCCTTGTTCTTTTGTGCTGATCACGGTGAATTTACCGGTTCGCACCGAATGAATGACAAAGGGCCAGCGATGTACGATGACATTTACAACGTTCCCTTTATCGCACATATTCCCGGGGTGTCCAAAGTAGGACGCAGCGAGAAGTTCATTTCGCTGATTGACTTACCGGCTACCGTCATGGAAATAGCAGGACTTCCAGAAAACCTAGTCGAGGACGGACGTTCAATTGTGGACTTAACCCGAGGAAATGAAGTTCCCAACTGGCGCGAAAACATCGTGTGTGAGTTCCATGGGCACCATTTCCCGCTACAACAAAGAATGCTGCGCACTAAAGATTTCAAACTGGTAATGAATCATGAATCTATCAACGAGTTGTACGATCTACGAGTAGATCCAGCAGAAATGAATAATGTCTATACCGTGCCAGTTTACGACGAAATCCGCAAAGAATTAGCCACTGAACTGTATAAACAACTACGAGAACGTGGCGACCATTCTTTCGCAAAATGGATGGCAGCAATGACCGATTTCGACATTCCCTTGGTCAACACCGCCCGGTCTGACCTTGACGAAGTACTCACTGACTAATAGTAGATAAATACACTAGAAAGGAGCCTGGATGAGAACGCGGCTAAGCGATCCGTTTGAATTAGAAAACCGAATCGTCAAGCACCTAAGCCAAGCACCCACTTCTCGCAGGGAGCTAGCTAGAGCGTTAAAAGTATCGCGACCAACCCTAAGCCGCGCTCTCACCAGGCTCTTTGACACTAATAGTATTGCCAGCGTTACCGGAGTAACAGAGGACGAAACACCTTTACGTCTTCGCGGCCGCCCAAGTGAGACCCTATATTTACGAGAAAAAACCGGCCACGCAATCGGGATCAACATTGCCCGCAATAACGCCACTGCGCTCATTATGGATCGCGCCGGAAATGTGCTCGATAAATCTAGTAAAGATTACTGCTCTTTTTCTGACTGGACCGAACCTCTAGCCAGTATCTGTCAGTTAATCAGCGATAACGCAAAACTAAAAGAACTCGACTTAACTTCTTTGTCTGGAGTGGGAGTAGGTATTCCCGAACCCATCTCACCTCACCTAACCAACAGCGTAGAACAAACAGTATCCAAATTTTGGCAATGCCTGACAGTAACTAAAAACGTAGTAGAAATGTCTGGGCTAGGGGAATCGCGATCAACACAACCTGACCAAGGAGACAGGCAACTATATATACGTATATCTGGCGGAGTCAGCTGCTGCTTTACGGTAGATAATGCTACTACCGGTTCGCCAGTAATCGTAGGTGAACTGGGACATCTTCCTGCCGCGGGGCAAGACTTACGCTGCTATTGTGGACGCACCGGATGCCTCGAACAGTTCACTAGCGTACCCGCCCTGTGCAGCTTAGCTAAAGTTAGCAACCTTACCGAGTTCGCTCAAAAAGCCCAGGCAGGCGACCTTGAAACCGTAGATATTCTTCAGCGCGCACTATCCTATCTTGCTCAAGGAATTGAATATGCAGCCCTCTTGTATAATCCGAAAACCATCGTTCTAGGGGGAGAACTCATAGACACCTTCCCGGCTCTGTCGAAGCAAATAGCAGCAGCAGTAGCTCCCCGCCTATTTCATAATCCCAAAATAGTAACCGCCAAGCTCGCTGATAGTGACGTTGCCTTAGGGGCAGTGGCAGCGGTTTATAACGAGTTGGCTGTAAGAAGACGAGAAGAGTCAATAGGTAAAATCTATGAGTAACCCTCAGACACTTTCAAACCGGCAACTACCATTTGCAGTAGTGACCAAACCGACCGGAGCTGCCTGTAACCTGGACTGTAAGTATTGTTTTTTCCTTTCTAAAGAGCTGCTGTACAACGCACGGCAGCAAACAATGAGCGAAGCGACTCTCGAACTGTATATTCAGCGTTTCCTGCAAGCCCAGCCTGATGGAAACGTAACTATGCTTTGGCAAGGCGGAGAACCTACGTTACGGGGTCTAGATTTTTATAAATTAGCTCTAGAACTTTGTGACAAATATCGACGCCCTGGGCAAGTAGTTAAACACGCCCTGCAAACCAATGGCACTCTGATAAATGCCGAATGGGCAAGGTTTTTGTTCGATAACGATTTCCTGGTGGGAATCTCCATTGACGGACCAGAACAATATCATGACACCTATCGAGTCAACCGAGCTGGTCGCCCCACCCAAAATATGGTGTTAAAAGGCTGGGAACACCTCCAGAACTACGGAGTCAAATGCAATATTTTATGCACTATACATCACGCTAACCAAGACCATGGCCAGGAAGTTTACCAGTATTTTCGTGATTCTTTAGGGGCAGATTTTATTCAATTCATCCCCATAGTTGAAAGAGTTAATGACAAAGATTTAGCCCAGGCAGAAGCCGGTTGGAGATCAAGAAAAGACAGTAATCTATCAAACGAAAAGGTAGGGATACTATATAGGCAGCAAGGTCAGGCGGTTACCTCTCGTAGTGTAGAGCCAGAAAGATACGGAGTGTTTCTGCTGGAGGTATTCAACGAATGGCTACGTCACGATGTGGGAAAAGTATTCGTCCAAGATTTTGACGCAGCTCTCGCCGCAATGTTCGGGCAAATAAGCAACTGCGTACATGCTCCAAGTTGTGGAAACAACTTCGCCCTGGAGTTTAACGCCGATGTTTATGCCTGTGACCATTGGGTAGAACCAGATTGGAAACTGGGAAACCTGCGCGATAAAGACTTTTTCAACCTAGCTAATACCGAACGCGCTAAAGAATTCGCTAAGAAAAAGAGCCAGCTAAGTCAAAAATGCCTACACTGTCCATACCTGCGACTTTGTTATGGGGGCTGTCCTAAAGATCGCTTTATCACCTCAGACAGTAAACGCCTATCACCGCCAGAAGCAGTCAAATCGGCCACGACTAGACGAAATCCGTACCAACTGGAGGACTCCACACCTTTGGATCCGCCTCAAAACTATTTATGTCCTGGTTATCACTATTTCTATCGCAATATTTTCCCTACCTTGCAGCAGATGGCTGCGCTAGTAGCTAGCGGTAGACCAGCAGCAGATATTATGAAAGAAGCATTGATTAAAGGAAGAAGACAATGAGCCTACTTTTGCCGGCAGTAATTGGAATCTGCGTAGGCGTAATCGTCGGTCTACTTGGGGCAGGAGGGGGAATCCTCTCGGTTCCCATACTGGTCTATCTATTGGGACAGTCTCCCCATAATGCCGCCGCTGGTTCGCTACTAATCGTGGGCGCGACCTCCCTAATAGCCCTGATAGGCAGACGTAAAGAAGTGCATTGGAAACAAGGGGCAGTATTTGGGGTGCTTTCAATTACCGGCTCTTTTTTAGGGTCGTTCCTAAACTCTCTGGTCTCAGCGAAGCTATTAATGTATCTGTTTTCTGCCCTGCTGCTAATAGTTGCCGGATTAATGTTTCACAAGGCAGCTAAAGAAAAAAATGAGGCCGGTGGGAATGTGACCGGTGGGAAACCACAAATGAGGTCCCCCAATACGGATGGGAATCAGCAAGTTTGTAATAAAACTTCCCAGGGAAATGAAAACTCCCCCAGCTCCAAGTCTCGCCTACATCACTGGATAACTATTATTATTTCAGCCGCTCTTATCGGGGTATTAACCGGATTCTTTGGGGTAGGCGGAGGATTTGCGGTAGTACCCGCCCTCACTTTGATAATGCATTTCGACATGAAAGAGGCATCGGCTACTTCCCTATTGGTGATGGTGATTGCTGCAATGGCAGGATTAGCTGCCAGAATGGGCACCGCTATCCAGATTGATTACCTGAGCGTACTGCCGTTCGCCCTCGCCTCAATGATTGGAGGTCCGATTGGCGCTAGCTTAACCCGCAAAGCCAAATCCACTACTTTGACATTCCTGTTTGCCATATTGCTGCTGCTAGTAGCTGTTTATATGCTGAGCGCCACGTTATTAGGGGCGTAACACCAGTCAGTTGTTCGGTTGGCTATTTACATTTTCCGTGCCATATTTCTCTTGACTAAAAATCGGTTTATAGAAATAATGGTCAGAGCATTCACACTGAGTGTTTAATAAGTGATGTTGGGTGTTTATAAAATTAATAGGGGTCGATCGGTTTCGACAGCGGATACTGATTGTAGGGAAGCGTGCCGAGAATGTGAGGTCATCTCGATAACGTTCTTCACGAAAAAATAAGTGCTAAACATAACCGCACTGACTTCGCTCTGGCTGCCTAAGCGCCGAGCCTTTAAAAGTCCGTCAGCCTAAAGATGCTTCTGCTTTAGATTCTGGCGTTGTTTAAGAAGCCACTGGTTGTCACCTTGGTTACTGAGGCGACAGCGACTTTTTAGTAACTGAGCCTGTCAGCCACTTGTTTGCAGGTAAGGCTGGGACTGAGAAATACGCTATGCAAACTGCGCACGGAGAATACTACTGCTGGATTCGTTGGACCGGGGTTCGATTCCCCGCGGCTCCACCACTAGGACGCTCATTTTGATACAAAGTGGGCGTCCTATTTTTCTGCCCTCGGGTGGGTGAAATGTCTTGTCAGGGCGTTATTGACGGTTTACTCGATGGTTCGTGGTGCTTGGGTTTGGGGTAGTATAGGGCCCGCAAAGTCTGGTTTTGGGGTGCTGGTGTGACTGCTCGGCATAGCCGCTAAATTGTTTGGCTTCCGCTAAAAAGTATGGCTTGGCGCTAGAAGATGTCCCCGATAAATTGACCGGTTGGCTTCGGTTCAGATACTAAATAAGCAAAATCCTGGTTAATGCCCAAAAGGGGGTGCGGATTATTTTACGGGCGTGGCGTGGGTTAGTGGGAGCGTACTGCCGAGCCTTTGCGGTTGTGTAGTGATCCGTCTCGGTCGCTGGTGTTATACTAGTAACGATTACGTAGGTTGTACGCATATTTCCATAGACGCACTGACTCGGTGTAGTGCTGGTTGTTGCTCGAAATATTGAGGAGCTTGCGTCGGGTTTGTACGCCTATAACGGAGAGCATCTGAGACTGTTGGAAAAACTTCCTGTTGACTCTCCCCGTCGTGAAGAATGGTTTTTGCAAGTCAGGTTAAACCGCTTCACACTTTTATCTTTCCCATCCACAACAAGTTTGACAGCGATTCAATGATTAGTTCGCCACGATATTGTACGCAGACTTAGGCGATGCATAGCCTATATTGGTTTATTCCTCTTATCTCTCCTTTATTAGTTTCAGCGAAAATAGAAAGGGTACACTCTCAGACCATCGCGGATGGTGATAATAATAGTCATCTCCAACAATCATCTCGGGAACTGACCGATAGTGCGAGAATGGGTACTCTAACAGTTCAATTACCCGAAACCCAGCTATACTCGCTGCGGATAGAATTTCACTAAGCGCGTGTGGCCATTTGGTCTGAGCGTTCTGAATAATCAAATCAGAATCACCAGAGTACGACTTTTCATTCCTAGTGATATAGGGACCGGCTGTCTGCCAATATGGCGCAGACACAGGCGGATACTCGCTAGCCTCTCCGCTATCGAAAGTAGCAGCATACGGGTGCTCATCAATCAGCACTAGCTCTCCTCCGGGCATTAGATAGGTAGCTGCGCTTTTAAACCATATTTCAACATCGGGAACCCAAACCAACACGCCGTAAGACGCATAGTAGATATCGAAGGTACCGGCTATAGTGGGGTCGGCAGGTTCACTGCTATCTGCAACCAAGAACTTGCAACCTTGAACGCCTGCTAGATCAGCTATTCGTCGAGCGTGCTGTACTGCGGTTGGAGAGTAGTCAATCCCTGTTACAAGAAAACCAAACCGAGCCAAAGAGATTGTGTCGAGACCTATGTGGCAATGTGAGTGCAATAATCGTCGCCCCTCGGGATTAGCTAACATTTCAAGCTCTATCTCCCGTAGCGTGTTGCCTCCCTTAATCACCTCTTCTACCGGATAATAATCACCACGACTGTGGATTTCGGCTAACTCAGACCAATACTTCAAATTCTGCGTCATCATTCCTCCGAAACTAGATAACTATGCCATGCACAATCGTGTCTCCTCAGGTACGCTCAACCAAAAAACAAATAGTTATTAATGCCGTAAGCATAAGCACAAGCACTATCACGCTGGAAACAGAGCCTAGGAAGGCTCCAACAGCTGCAATCAGTAAGCCTGAAATTACCCGCGAAATCGCAGATACCAAGCTGAAAGCTGTGACTTCTACGTCACCTCGAACAGCCTGAGTGACTTGATATGTCGCACGGCTACGCATCGCGGTTGACACGATGACAAGCAGGCAAATCGCAAGCACAGCCAAGAAGAGTCGGGGAACACCGTCAGTAACAAACACCATCATACTCAGCAATGGCATTACAGCGATAGCAGTCGGGATGACCCAGCGTCGAACCGCCATCTCTTCCAGAGCACCCCCCATCGACATCGATACCATGACGATAAGCGAGATCAACACCAGAAGAACGTTATTCTCGGATGGAATCCCGAACATCACGACAATCGGCTGCCAAAACTGAAGTAAAACATCGAACACAAGAGTCGGAGTAGTAAAAGCTATCCACAAACCAATTGGCACAAATCGAACGCTAAGGAAGATACGCCTCAACTCGCACTCTTCCCCTGAAGAAAAATAAGTAGGAACCGCCAGAGAATCCCGGCGACTTCTCCCAATATCACCCCAAAGCAGCAAAAACAACAATGCCTGTATTACGGCAGCTAGAATCCACGCAGCCTGACGAGAAACTACAGTTGCAAAGAGTGCGCCAAAGACAGACGCTACTGCAATCCAGAGCGACTGATTTTTACCGAAGTTCGCCAACGGATTTTTGGCTTTGTGAGTATCGCGTAGCAATATCTCGAATGAGCCGCTGAATAGTGACAGCGAGACAGCGTTAAGTAATTCAGCAACAATCAACGTAGCCAGATTATCAACTAACACCATAACACCAAGCCAGGAGGCAGAAGCAAATACGGATATAAGGAGCGACAGACGCGGTCCAAAACGATCAGCTAAGACCCCACAGGGAACCTCAAGAACAAGTAAAGCTAGGAGCTGAACTAAACGCGCACTACTGACGTCTGATAGACTCAGACCTTTGTTCAAAAGGTAGATAAAAGAGAAGCTGCTAGGTATTAGTCTGGCAGCAGAGAATACCAGACCAGTACGGTAGGGCGTCAAATGCAAGGGAATCATAAGGCGTTTTTTCCATCCGCCTTGGGTAACGCCCAACCAGCCATAAACCGGGACTCAGTTGGCACATGCTGTCGCGCAAAAAAACTATTATTCTTTGGAATGTCGCCGACATTATCCCAAAATGTAACTTGACCTACTATCATGCCGGGATAAATCCGAATTGGTTGCGCAGCAACCAATTCTAGAGTCCAGTGATGCGCAGATCCGGTGTGTCCAAGATTAGCTGATACCTGTAAAAAAAGACCAAGACGACCGAGGCTACTACGTCCAATCAAGGACATAGCGTACACATAGCTACCGATTAGCTCTAAAGTAGATCCAAGATACATGGTATGCGGCTGCAGCACATGACCCTTCGCGCCTATTCTTAGGGTTTCAAAAGTGACCGTTCCATCACAGTGCACGGTGGGTATTTTTAAAGAGGATCCCAAACGATAGTTGTAGCTATTCGGGTTTATCTGATTGCTGGCGAAAGGATCCAACACTATCCGACCTGCGGCCCGCTCCGCTGAAATATGACTTCCAGTCAGAATCATGTCTACTTCCCTAAATAGGCACGCGAGGCGACAGGTCCTTCGCTCCCGTTATACTTACCATCGTAGAGCTCGATGTCCCCTTTCGGAACCCAAAAAGATACCTGAGCTATAAGCCAATCTGGTCGTAGCATCACGGGAAGCGTCGAGTACAATTGAAAGGTTATCTTTCCGTAGCTGCCAATATCTATTAGATCAGCAGTCACATGTACGAACAAGCCTAGGCGCGCGGTTCCCGATTTGGCATGGATAATTGGAACATAGTGATCACTACCCACGTATTCACGGCTTTCTGCGAGCAAAAAATCATTTTTCCGCATTCTATAACCGTCTGGCTCAATCTGAAAGGTACTGTAACTGTTTTCAACGCGTGGATCGAGAACATCTTCTGTGTATTTCAATAGCGTTGACCCAAGCGATAAATCGTAAGAATTGGTGGACAATCGCGCTGGATTGAATCCCGAAATCTTGATACGCCTCAGACTAACCTCCCGCGCTATTTCATTGCCGGTAAGAATCATTATTGCTCCTATTTGGTATAGAACTATTTTGTACAGAAGAATCAAACTTGGATTGGTAACCTTGCGTACAAATCATCACAGCGACCCATAAATGACTTCTCATCCGGTGCAGCGATAGTGACCAGCACACACCAATTAGAGGGATTGTCATGCCTATAGTCCTGACCAGGTGCAACTTTGACCACAGCATCGACTACTCCCTCACTAGCCAGGTATTCTGCCTTGGTGGGCACAGCACGTATCTGCCCATTTTTAGTCGGTGAAACGGCCAACCAACCGGCCAATCGATATCCTTCCGCACACCCTGTGAGGTCCGGTTCAAGCCCCAATTCTACTTTAAGCCACGCATCGATAATGTCGACTCCGAATGCTGCATTAATCGCCTCTGGGACAGCCCCCCCAGCAAAACGGGTAGCCACTTCAGATATATAAGGCTGACCGTTGGCGTCAACAAAAAATTCTGCGTGCGTAACTCCGGATGTTAACCCTTTTGCCACACCAAACTTGGTCATTAATTCGCCAAAGCTTCTATAAAGTTCAGCGTGCGTTTCAGGTGAGAGAATAATCGATCCATTACGTGACGGCTTATCTAGCGCAACAAGGCGAGGTACCATATAGCGACCTACACTGGTAAAAACAATCTCACCACCCTGCCAGATCATGTCTACGTGGTATTCATCCCCTTCCAACTTCTGTTCGATCGCCCACTGATGCGACGCAAGCGCTGGATGTAATTGTTCTGTCGAGACAAAGGCATCTAAATCGTCCGCTGTTTGCAGAATCGCCGTGTTAAAAGATCCTGTTCCAGCCGCTGGTTTCGCAACAATTGGGAACATTTCTTTCGGCACCGAATCTCCCGGTTGGTAATTTGAAATAATAGGTGCGCACGGGATTCCGGCATCAGAGAATGCTTTTTTCATCCATCGCTTATCTCGTACTGTAATAGCCAAGTCTGGCTCGCGTGGGTCGAGACCCAGCGCACTCCGCAGATATGCAGCGCTAAACATGCCGTACTCAGCTCCGGAAAGTACCGAAGAAATGGCTCTTGGATACTTCAACTCCAGGTCAACAAAAACACCAGACATTTCTTCAATCGAATCCAGCCGGTCGACCTCGTAAACAGCACGCAACCGAGTCCGTACTTCATCAGATAATGGCTCGTTCAAAACATCGTATGCATCACGAACCAAAATCACCTCAGCCCCCAGCTTTAGCACACGAGACAAAAGAAATTCCGGGAACTTCAAGCAGACAATCATTTTTCTTCTCATCAAAAAACTCTTCCATTCTTATAACGCGGAGACACCGCGAAGTCAGCAGCGACTGTATCGGTGAGAACCAGCGATAGGAATCTTTCGAGTCCCATACCAGCCATGCTCACCAGCGGCATACCAGCATCTACGACATCAAAAAAATCACGATACCGACTAGGGTGAGACCCTTTGGCGCGAATCCGTTCACGTAATAGCTTCGGATCAGTTTCCACCTGACTACCCGCTACCAAATAGAGCCGCCCGCGATACCACAGCTGACAATCATGGGAAAAACCATCAGTGGCTTTAGTGTAAAATGGTCGTTTCTCAACAGGGAAACCTGTAACCCAAACGAATGAGTCATAGTGCTTGTCTAGATATTGTCTGCAAGCTGAGTTGAGCTGAGAGCCATTACCACCACTACCGCCTGCTAGCGCAGTCAAATCGGTCCAACGAATGGTCTCAAAATCTACCTTTTCGATAGCAGTTATATAATTAGCATGTCGATTCAAGATTGCTACACTTGCTAAAATGAGCCGCTCGAAATCGCTCATGATACTGTCGATACCAACTCCAACTCGCGAGATATCTACAATAGTGAACTCTGCCAACTTGCGACGGCTACTAGGCGTCTCCCGCCTAAACAGCTTACCAATCTCATAAAAGCTGTTAAACCCATTGCAAGCGAGCATCTGGTGATAGATCATATTACTGATGGAAAGAAATTCTTTGCGATCGTAAAATTGCATCTCAAAAGGTACCGTATCTCCGAGTGCCCACTCCGAGACGATTGTCGGAGATTGAACCGGCATATAGTCCCAATCTCGAAACAAAGCATGCATTTCTCGAACCACTAGAGAGCGCAAACCAAGTAGCTCGGTCGAACGTGCTGGTCTGCCACCAGCCCAACAAGTAGACTGCGCAACGATTTCGAGAGTCTCTACCTCAATTTCGTAGTTTCCCTTAAATATCTTCCAGTGTCCGGTCACCCGCACTAAAGCGCCAATCCTCGGATGCTGGCTATCAGCTTTCGAAATTGATTTGCTGCTCCGGACCGCCCAAATATAGAGACCATCAATTTGCAATAGGATTCGAATGAAAGTCGCAGAGAACCGGTCATAACGAATCACCACGCCTGTTAAATCAACCTGTCGCGAAGGTAGTCCCTGATTAGTTAGCGCGTCGTATCTCATAGTTCTCCACATAGAGCCGATCCATACCAGCACCAAAGCTAACAAAGGCCTTAACCGCATCACCTGGCGTTTCAATAAGAGGCATACCACCCTCGTTGAAGCTGGTATTCATCAACACGGGTATGCCCGTTCGACGCTCATAGGCGGCAATCAGTGCGTGAAAATCAGCATTGTCCTCGAGGGAGACGGTTTGCACTCGCGCAGTGCCGTCAACATGCACAGCAGATGGAATCTCGTGTTTACGGTCAGCTCTAGCAAACACTGTTTTCATCATATAAGGGCTGTCCGAACCGCCCATCTCAAAGTAATCATCGGCGCGCTCAGCTAAAACAGCCGGAGCGAAGGGTCGGAACCACTCACGTTTCTTTACAAATCCATTCACTTTTTCCTTTATCCAGGGATTGGAAGCTGCACATAGGATGCTACGATTACCCAGGGCGCGCGGCCCGAATTCACTACGACCTCGGAACCAACCGATTACCTGTCCCTGAGCCAGTGCGTCGGCCGCAGCACTAATCGGATTATCAAGCTTCACAACCATATAGTCATCGCTGTGGAGCGAAGAGAGCGCCGCTTGCACCTCATCAGCAGTGTATTGTCGACCGATGTATGGGGTGAAACCACTAAGTAACTCATTACCCGTGGATCTCAGGGCGAATTGAAGGGCACCTACGGACAGCCCGGCATCACCAGGGGAATCGGGGATTCTCACATCGCTAGTCAGCTCACGTGCCAGCAAACCGTTCAGTACTGAGTTTAGCGCGACACCCCCACAGACAATGACATGCGCGGGAGCATACTCTTTGACCAGCGGGCGCACCCGTCGCAACACCGAGGATTCCAAACTGAGCTGACCCCAAGCCGCTAAATCTGCGCCTTCCGCAGTAATATCCCCGAAATCCCAAGCTTTCAAATAGGGATGCGTAGAGCCGTGATCCCGGAGCCATATTGACAGATCAACAAGTCCATCCTCACTGTATACATCGTCTGTGACAGCTGTAGTTTCCCTTCCTCCTTTCGATTCGAAGGCCAAAGGGATTAAACCAATCCGCTCTCTCGCACCACACGGAGCTAAGCCCATCATTTTGCCAGCATCATGATAACTGCCGAAACCAACGTATCGGGTAACCTTGCTGTAGAAACGACCATATCCAATCTCGCCAGGAGCGTCATGATCTCTCGAAACGAGTTTTAGACAATTATCCCGCCACAGGTAATAAGAGGTTTGCTCAACCCGCGCGTCATCAAGTCCACCCTTAGCCGATTCAATGACGCTGCCACTATGGTCGATGACGACCACTAAAGCGTCTTTAAGGGACAGCTGACCAATCGCTGCCCAAGCATGTCCTTCATGGTGCGAGCTGCAATATACCAACCGCGCCTGTTTCCCAACCTCAGCTCGTACCTCGTTTGCCAAATAGCTAGGCAACTCCGCACCAACCTGTTGCCCGAAACCAACCAGACCAACCACATCTATAGCATCTGTTGTAATACCGAGTGCGTCCATTCCATTACGCAGACTACGTTGGAAACCGCCATCATACTTCAATCGACTAACCCGCTCCTCTGCGCAGGCATAGCGCACCACGTTGTCAATAGCGATTGCCACTCCACCGTCAGCGGTTGGCTTTCCAGTTTCTGGATGATTAGACATATTAATACCCACGACGACTGTCATTTTCTACTCTCCTTAGAGCTTGGATGGGCATCATCAGCGTCGCAAGATCCAAAAACCCCGCCAATCGTATTCCGATAATTATCCGATAATTAACCGCACTATTACTTATGAACAACTAAGTTACTATAGGCTAACCTAGCTAAACAAATTTGTATTGAGCTGACAGGAGCTACCTGACCAATGCTCGCTCTCCGGTTGAAGCTAAAAGTAGTTTGGGCTGTTTAGAAGTGTCCTGGGTTTTGTTCCTACTCGTTTTTGAGAGGATTGAGGCATGGTTAAGAGGTATTCTCAGGAGTTTAAGGATCGGGCGGTGCGTATGCTCGTGGATCGCTTAGCTGGTGATGGCTCGTGTTCGCAGTGGAGGGCGGTTAATGAGATTGCTCCGAAGCTGGGGATCGCAAACGAGTCATTGCGCCGTTGGTATGAGCAGCATCTTGTTAACACGGGTGAGTGGCAAGGGATGACCCGTGAAGAACATGAGGAAGTCAAACGGCTCAAACGCGAGAATGCGGAGCTGCGCCGGGCGAATGAGATTTTGAAAACTGCTTCGGCTTTTTTCGCAGCGGAGCTCGACCGACCGGCCCGATGATGATTGCTTATATTGACGAATATAGGGGTCGTTTCGGGGTCGAGCCGATTTGCCGGACACTTAGGGCTAGCTTGGAAGGAGGGTTTATTAACTCTCGCGGCTACCGGCTAGCCAAGAGCAGACCAGCAAGCGCCAGAAGCATTCGTGATCGGATTCTTGCTGAAGAACTACGCGAGATTCACGCACACAATTTTGGCGTCTATGGTATTCGCAAGATGTGGCACGCAGCCAGGCGCGCGGGCTGGGATATTGATCGTGACCAGGTCGCTAGGATCATGAGGATCGCTGGGATTGCTGGTGTTCGCCGGGGACGCACAGCAATAACAACCAGACCCGCTCAAGTACCAGATTCTCGCCCGGATTTGGTGAACCGGCAGTTCACGGCCAGTAAGCCCAACGAACTATGGGTTGCTGATATCACGTATGTTCGAACCCTATCGGGGTTCGTGTATACAGCGTTCCTAACCGATGTTTATAGCCGAAAGATTGTAGGCTGGGCAACCAGATCGACCATGCAAACAGAGGCTCTACCGCTGGAAGCGTTAGAGCAGGCAGTCATGAACGCTAAAGAGCACCTGTCTGGCTTGGTCCACCACTCAGATCACGGATCTCAGTACACGAGTATTACCTATAACGACAAACTCGCTCACTGGGGAATCAAACC
This sequence comes from Varibaculum sp., assembly GCF_008661855.1. Lineage (NCBI taxonomy): Bacteria > Bacillati > Actinomycetota > Actinomycetes > Actinomycetales > Actinomycetaceae > Varibaculum > Varibaculum sp. The sequence continues at coordinate 6,714 of NZ_RPZY01000053.1, read as the reverse complement.
CTCCACGGGGAGGGTGGGTGATTCCTACGATAACGCGCTAGCCGAAGCGGTCAACGGCCTGTATAAGGCTGAGTTGATCTACTCCCACCCCTAGGTATCACTGACAGAGGTTGAGTTCGCCACCATGAACTGGGTGCACTGGTGGAACAATGAGCGCCTACACGAAGCGCTCGGATACCGCACTCCAGCCGACATCATCGATATGTATAATCAAACTCGGGTCAGCGAGCTGACCCCCGTATAAAAAGCGGAACAAAACCCAGGACACTTCAATTTCGCGCTCAAACTAAATGAGGCACCACACCGCCTTCGCGCTCAAAATACATAAGGTACGCCGAGCTCTAGCGGTATAGGCGAGGTAAAGATACAATTGAGATGGCTGTGTGTTGGCAAAAGCAGCTTTTGGTTAGGTACAAAACTCATATTTCAAGTTGACGAGGAAGTGATTGAAATGGGAGATAACCCTAAAGGAAATCCAGAATTTGGAACCGGGGAAAATGCAGGCGGAGACCGCAACTGGACAGCACCTGTTTATGCCACCACTGAATCTGGGGAAGAAGTCACGGTCTCTTTTGGTCAAAACAGCCGTGAGGGACAAACTCTTATCGCAAAGGGTCATGTATCCGGCGAAAAATTTTACAGTGACAAAGGGCATGACCACTACGGGCCAAATGGAGAATCATACGCTGACCGCGGAGCATACTAGCTTTATGATTCCGCACAGCTGGAGTGTCCTTGGTTTTTGGGTCCAGGTGTCTTGAGTGTTGTCCGTTGATTCCCTGCCACTAGGTGGGGAGAATGGAGTAATGGTGAGAAAGTTTAGTAAGCACACGCCCGAACAAATTGTTCGCAAGCTTGACAAAGCACGGGAGTTGAGGGAATCAGGATCGACGACGGCTCAGATTCTCACCGAACTCGGGATTAGCGAAGCCACGCTGAATCGGTGGTAGGCAACGTATGGGTCGATGACGAACAGCGAAGCGAAAGAACTCCAGCGTCTACGTGAGGAAAACACGCGTCTGAAGCGCCTGCTTGGTTAGACTGAGCTGGAGAAAGCGGCGTGGAAACAGCTATCGGAGGGAAACTTCTAAGCCCAGCTCGCCGCCATGATGCCATCTGGCATCTGGTCGGGCTGGGCTATTGTCAAAGATTTGCCTGCCGGATTGTCGGGCTCTCCCGTAGCGCCTATCGGCGTGCGAGAGCCTGTGAGGGCAAGCCGGATAAGTACGCAGACCTACGCGTGGATGCATGAGTTTGCGAAGAATCATCGTCGGTGGGGACACCGGCGTGCCTGGATGACGGCTTTTGCTGAAGGGTATGGGGTGTGCCGGGAGACGTTGCGCCGCCTGTGGCATGAAGAAGGACTGCGCGTGTTGCCACGTAAGAAGCGCAAGCGTCTGGCTGTGGCTACAGATCGTGATGTTCCTGCTGGCCAGTACCCGGGTGACGTGTGGGCTCTTGATTTCCAGTTCGATTCAACCTGGCACGGTAATGGTGTGGGCTGGGTTTTTCGAGCCACTCGACTTGAGTGTGTCTTCCTTTGCTAGGGTCTGCTGTGGGCTTGGCTGACATTATGGTGCTTCGAATGCTTTGCGCTGTCCTGCGTTCGCGTGGCCGAAGTCAAAGCTGTTAGTCATTTACCCCATCCTCGTTCAGCGCAACTGCGGCACAAATGTCGGCAACATCGCACTCAAGTGCGGCGCAGATGCGGGCTAGGACGTCGGTGGTGATGTTGCCGTCTTTGCCGAGTTTAGCGATGGTGGCTGGTGATAGGCCTGTGGCCTGGCGTAGGTCCTCGCGGGTCATGTCTCGATCGATGAGGAGTTTCCATAGTGGTTTGAAGGTGATGGTCACGGCTGGTTGTCTCCTGCTTCGTGCTGGTCGGTTTCGAGGTTCCAGGTGAAGCCGTAGAGGGCTTCGGTGCCTTCGTCAAGGTGGATGATTTGGTTTTCGGTAACGACTTGCTCGGCTCCGGTGCCGTAGGCTTTGGTGGCGTCGAAGGAGAAGAACACCTGCTTGGGTTCACCCGCACCACTTTCGAGCGCGCCGCTGCTGGCATAGATGGCGAGTAGCGCTCGTACGGGTGCGAAGGCGACGGGTTTGATGATTGCTGAGTCGTGGATGAGGAATGGTAGCGGTGTGCTGTGTAGGACGGAGAGATCGAACACGATGAGGTTCTTGGCCTTAGCACCGGAGCCAGTGTCACCGTTGTGGTCGAACGTGTAGGAGACGCCCTTGGTCGCGGCCTTGAACGTGAACAGCGGGCTCTTGCGGTGCTGCTGCGGATAGAGAGTATTGTTGACGGTTTTCATCTGTGCGTTGATCGTCTCAGTGAGATGCCCGAGGGTGTTGGGGATCGCCTCATCGATGTCGTGTTTGAGCTGTTTGCGTTCTTTCTTGAGCTCTTGGTTGTGGTCGAAGGTGCGGATCTGTTCTTCGAGGCGGTCTATCCTGGCTTGCAGGTGGGCGGACTGGTCGTAGATCTCGTCATCGAGCTGCACGGATTCGCCGAGCGCCAGAATCTGCGCTTGCAGATTGTTGATGGCGACCTGCAGCTCAGCTGCTTGTGCCTGGTAGTGGCGCTGCTGCTCGCGGAGCTGGTCTTCAAGGATGCCGGTGAGCTGGTGGTGGTAATACTCGATGGTTTCCAAGGATTCACGGTTCGCGTTAGGGAAGAACTCGTAGAACTCTTCCAGGTCACGGGTGGTGATGCGCGTCTGCCCAGAAAGGGTCGCCTCCACGATCGTGAGTCTGCTGTTGATCGCGTCGAGTTGCTGTGTGAGTGGTCGTAGCTCGGCGCGGCGCTGCGCCTGCTCGTGCCTGGCTTTACGCTCGGCTTCGAACAGGTCGAGGTCAGCGTGGGTGCGAAGCTGTTTCGCTTCACTGCGGGCTTGGAGGAGTTCCTTCTGAGCGGCGGTGCGTTCCTTCTTTGTCGTGAACTTGATGTAGTTGGAGTACTTGCCTTTCGCCATCGCGCTGAGCGCGTCGACCTCTTTGCGCACCTTGTCGTAACGGGACTGGATCTTCTCGATCTCCTCGTAGGCACCAAACAGCCGCAGGAGTGCTTTCGCGCCTTCGATGTCGTTGGCACGGGCAGCTGCGGCCAGTGGCCTGTCGAGGAGCGCCATGTCGCGTTCATCGACGCGGCTGAATCGTCCAACGAGCTCACGCCACGTGCCGCCTGTTTCCTCGAGGCCGTACTCATCGAGCAGGAACTGCTGGTAGTCGCCCAGGCTGAGGTCTTCTACGGCCTCACGCCAGTTCGGGTCACTGTATCGGGTCACGAACCCGGGCCGGTCGGTGGCTCTAACGAAGTGGTGCTCCGTGCCGTTCAGTCTGAGGGTGAAGTGGATGGCGTGGTGGCCGACTGCTTGCGGGAGTCGTACGGCGTCAGAGTTAAGGAAGTCATTCCCGGCGTAGATGAAGTCGATGATTTGGAGCAGCGTGGACTTGCCGATGGAGTTTTGTGCCTCGTCTGCGCCTTCAACGATGTTCAACCCGGCATGCAGGTAGATGACAGGGCGGGGTTCGCCGTCCTTCTTGAACGCAGGTGACCATAATCTAGTGAGCACGACGAATCACTCCTTCACTGACATCGATGTCAAGGGTGCCGATTGTGAGTAGCAGTGTCAGAGCGTTGATGAGGTCTTCGGTATGTAGGTCCTGTGCGAGGGTTCGTTGGAGTTCCAGCACCGAGATCGGTTCATCGCCTAAGGCTTTGAGAATCGTGACGAAGTCAGCGAGCACGGATTCGTTGAAATGGTAGAGCTTGTTCGGCAGACGGATCACAGTATCTGCCTCCCAGGCTTGAACAGTTCACAGATCTGGGTCATGAATGACACCACAACACCGCAGGCGTATTCATCAACCTGCGTGTGCTGGTCGATCCACTCGGTCAGGCGTGCCCACACCTCATCTTGGCTCAGCCCTGCATCAACTAGAACACGCCACGCACCCCAAATATCATCCCGCATCCGCTCAAAATCGAGTTTCCCGGCTTCTTCCAGGGCTTTAGCTTTCTCCCGCACAACCGACTCGTAAATACTCATGTGGTCACGCACCCGCCGCACAAGTTTCACATCATCGAGTTTCGCTTGCATCGGCATCACGTCATAGGTCACGTCCGTGGCGAGATCCTCAATCGGAAGGTTATGGATCGCGATGAGCAACTGCGTGATTTTCTGATCCAAGCCGAGTGGAACAAGACCCTCATCAACCCGGTCACTCAACGACAGCGCCTTATTGGACTGGCGCAATTTGGTTACATCTTGTGGCGTGTGACTGAGCTCGTATTTCTCCCCACAAGGCTTACACACGACCGCGAAATCATCAGCGGAGTATTCGTTCTCTTCACAGTCGAGGAAGACGATCGCATACGAGTCGGTTTGCTGTCCGTGGGATGAGATTCCCAGCGGTCTGCCACAATTCGTACATCCGCGTGAGCGTGCGAGGAGAAGCTTTTCGTATCGCACCCGAGCTGCTTGCACAGCGATCTCGGCAAGTACTTTGGCCTTCCCATTATCGGTGCCCGCCTTTTCGTGAACGACCTCAACAAGGAGGCGTGCAACATCTTCGGGGAAATGATCGAGCCGTACCTGCTCGCCGTAGGCGGCAATGTTGTCAGTGATCAGCTGCTGAGTTTCAAGCTCAAGATCATCAAGTACGGTGACGAAATTCTTGACCCCCCAGCGGGCAGTAATCGCCTTGGCGAGCTTCTTCGTGAAAGCCTTGTCGGTCGAAGCCATTCGCTCCAGCGTCGCATCACTGGGCAACGTGGAAGGATCAGCACGCGTTGCCCACTCGGCTTCGGTCACGGTCGTAAACATCGAGATCAATTCCCGCAGATAAGGTGCACGAGCAAGACCTCCGGGCACGAGAGGGTGGAGCGCGTCAGCGAGTTCAAAGAACTTCATCGCCCTCCTGCCCTCGAAAAAGTCTCACGGTTTCTCACGAAAGCCCCTCACGGTTTCTCACGGCTACGAACAGCCATGTTCGTAGCCTGAAAACAGCTCTTCGGACAACACTGCACCGAATCACGTTCGTGAAGAACTTCTTCACATTCTACTACAGGATGCGGCAGATGATCGACACGACACGAGCGTGACCTCGACGCGATGTTCTGGAGAGCAGGGTTCACACAGTCGACGGCGTGAACCCGATGAGGTGAACCAGCCGCGTCCGTGGCCGGTGCTCCTACAAGGTGCCGCGTGCTGATCACACAAGGCCGTCAACTATCAAGGAGACGCGTAAGAGAAGCAAGTGGCAGGCATCCATCTGGGTGCCTGCCTTCTCGTTTCTCTACCCCGTCATGCCTGGATTCATTGACACGCGAGCTTGCTTCCTCGAGCGGGTCTCCCTTTAGAAGAAGGGAACCCCACTCATGGGATTCATTACTTACCAGTCCGTCGTTGGTGATCCGATTGTTGTTGAAGCCGAAGACCGTTGGGTTGAAATCGTCACTGAGCTCGACCGCCAGGAATACAACAACGAACACGGATATCACCGTCAAGACCGCAAAGGCGTCAGGTTCTGCTCTTGGGAGGTCTACAACGCCTACGGCTCGCAAAAGGCTGGAGCTAGCCCATCTCCCGAAGACATCGTTTGTGACAAGGAAACTATCGAAGAGAAAGAAAACGCTATCCGTGTAGTGGGAAAGATACTGCTAGATGCAATCGCGAACCTACCCAAAGTGCAGCGCTCGGTTGTAATCGCGGTTTTTATCGAAGGTCGTCCAGCGGTCGAAGTGGCAGCCGAGCGGGGCGTGTCAAAAGCAGCGATCTCGAAAACGTTGAAGAAAGCCACGGAGCGATTACGACAGGCGCTGATTACTTTAGGGGTTAACTCTGCAGATGTTTCTGGCCTTCTTTTGAGCGAGGCACAAGGCAGCGCTCAGGAAGGAACAAAATAAATGACTACGAAACTCAAGATCAAAATTGCTCGCCGACCCGACCAGGACGCGCTGCTTGCTACTCGCCAGATTCGTCCCTCGCGGTATTTGCTGCGGAAGGTGTTCGGAAGGAGCCGTCCTCGTCACAAGATGGCGATTCTGCTTCCAGGCGACGATGCAGACCGTGTGGAAGTCCAAGTGTGTGAAAAACCCGATGACTCTTTGATGGCTCTAGCTGAAGCTGTCGGTGTGGCTAAAGGCGGTGAATCGAAGTGAACATCACGCAAGCGAACAACGTTATTGCTGCTCTTAATCGTGTTGCCGAGCTGGTTACTAGTCTAGCGGCTGATGTGGAATCGGCTGCCTGGCAAGGCTTCGAGGATCACGTTGGCGCGAGCGGTGCGCGTCCTATTGCTGCGGCCCAGCTCGCTCAACCAGCCCTTGAGGCTGCAGCAGCTGAACATGACCCGGCGCAGGCAGAAGATTCGCCTCAGGTTGAAACTCCGGCTTTGGAGCTTTCACTTGAGGATGTGCGCGCGGTTCTTTCTGACCTGTCCAGTCAAGGACTGACCAAGCAGGTACGTCAGCTGATTTTGGATGCGGGGGCTGATCGTCTCTCGGAAGTAGATCCAGCTAATTATGGATGGTTGCTTACGCGGGCGAAGGGACTTGCTGATGCCTGACCAACACGCCCTCTTATCAGCTTCTGGGGCGCACCGGTGGCTGAAGTGCCCACCATCAGCCCTAGTGGAGGCGGGCGTGCCGGATTCTACTTCGGCGGCTGCCGAACAAGTCACCATCGCTCACGCGCTTGCAGAGTGGAAACT